>JAFTII010000014.1 GCA_017457005.1 Alphaproteobacteria bacterium
AACTATTTGTAAGGATTTGATATGATTTATGGATATTGTAGAATAAGTACATCGCACCAAACTGTTCTTAATCAAAGACATGAAATTCAAACATTTGCTGATAAAAATAATATAAAAATTGATAAATGGGTTGATGAAGTAATTTCTTCCAGAAAACACCTTGATGAAAGAAAATTAGGAAAAATACTGAAAAAGCTCAAAAAAGGTGATATTTTAATCGCTTCAGAGTTATCCCGTTTAGGTAGAAACTTACTTGAAGTAATGGGTATCTTGCAACAATGCCTTGAAAAAGACTGTCAGATTTGGACTTTGAAAGAAAATTATCGTCTTGGTGCAGATATTCAATCAAAAGTTTTGGCTTTTGCTTTTGGTTTGGCAAGTGAAATAGAGCGACAATTAATTTCTGAACGTACGAAAAATTCATTGCAACGCTTAAAAGATGAAGGAAAACATCTTGGCAGACCTTATGGTTTCTCATATAAAAAGCTACAAAGAAGGCATGATAAAATAAAAGAATTGCTGGATAAAAATGTTTCAAAATCAGAAATAGCTAGATTAATGGGCTGTACCTGGCAAACGTTGCATAGATATATAAAAGATAGTATAGATACTTATTCGCAAAATCGTAATGGTTGCAACTTCTAATTTTTATGTATTAATAATTATTGTAAAGGAATTCCTAAAATGATAAAGTTTGATCTAGATGAAAGCAAAACAGAATGTAAAGATGCTGTAATTTGGTGTTTTGGACATTCTAATGTTATTTTTAACAAATTTGCTAAAATACAAAAATACTGCAAATATAAAAAGTTTAATGTAGTAAAAGTTTTTGGCTCGTTCTCACAAAACAAAGATACTGAAAAAGCAGAATTTAATGAAATGTTAGATTTTATTATTCATCAAAAACAAAAAATTGCAGTAGTACTACATGATAGCAACCAACTTCCAAAATTTTTAAACTCTAAAAGTGAATTGATGGATTTGGTATCAAACGGAAAAATAGAATTATATTTTGCAAGCGGTAGAATGCGACTATATAATAACAAGTAATGATTGTAAGGAAGCCTTAAAACAGCTTCCTTTTTTATATACATGATTTCAACCTATTTCCAAAAGGTAATAAGTTGCTAAAATTAGCTAAGTTATTGAAAAATATAGAAACTCGTTGTAAGTGGTCCGTGTAAATGCCCGAAATGAGCTGTTTTTGAAACATCTTACACGGACCATCTTAAGTACTTGATTTATAAAGAAAAAAGGACGATTTCTCGTCCTTTATACAATGTGGCTGGGGTGGCTGGATTCGAACCAACGAATGACGATACCAAAAACCGTTGCCTTACCACTTGGCGACACCCCAATAATATTTTTATGTTCTCATCTCAGCCACCCAGTGGCTGGATTGTGTGCCCGCTTCGCACTGCACATCTTTCGCTTTCGCTCAAGACCGCCTCGCTACTCTCGGCGTCCAACTGCGAATTACTTCGCAATTCTTGTTAGTCAAACCAAGCGAATTCCGAAACCAAAACTGTTTTTCATTACCACTTGGCGACACCCCAATAAATATTATCATTTATCGGACAGAGTTATATCTAAAATAAAAAAAATATAAATGCAAGAACTTTTTTACAATAAATATGATTTATTTACATTATTTTTTTTGACAAAAAAATTGATTTTTTGGATAAGTGTGTTATAATATTATTAATGAATTGATGTTATGTTAGGAATAATCGGTTAGTTAAAAGGTAAAAAAAATGTCAGGATTTAAACACTGGATTGAAAAAAATATATTGAAGGTAGCTGCATTCTCTACGGTTTTGGGAGCTAGCGGTGCAGTGGTTAAGAATCCTGATGATAAAACTCTTGCTAAAAATGATGAAACCGGTGAGCGTATAGAAGTTGTGTCGGATGCAGGTGCTAAATCTGAAGAAGAAAAGCAAGAATTTGATGTTATGAGAGATGTTGGAAGAGAGATGTTGGCAGAGGTTGCGCCAATACCGTTGGTTAGCGAAGCTAAGGCTGAAGCTATGCAAAAAACGGCTGATCCATTTTCTATGCGTTCGTTGTCATGGTGGGAAGAAAGCAATGTTAAAATATTGGCTACAGAGATAGCGCAAATGCCTTTTGGTGATTTGTTAGAAAAAGGGATTATAAGCGAAGAATTTTTAGCTAATTATGAATATAGTGTTGCTGATGTGAATGAGATGCGGAGTAATCCGGGGAATGATGCTATAAAGCTGGAAAAAGCATTTAAAAAATGGCGCTCGGGCAAAAATTATGGTAAATGTCTTGGCGGTGTTAACGAAATTTTTGATATGACGTTAGATGTTGCTATTTCATGTGAAACTAATAGAAGGGGAGAAGAAATACGTTGGGCTTCAAAAGCACAACTAGCTGAGGCAGAGCCGTTGTTTTATATGGGAACTTATAGTAATAATGATAATGGCAATATTTCAAAAGAAGCTATAAAACAGTGTGGTTATGTGATTACCCAGTTTAATAAAGGAAAACATGGTAAATATGGACATGTAGGATTTAACTGCTTTGTGGGTACAACTCAATATGAGTATTCTGACGGTAAGCAAAAAACCTCCAGTTCTTTGAGTAGAATGGGGCGTTATTATGGTCCTGATTGTAAAGTTTATGGATTTAAGAGTACTAAAATTCCTACGGCGATGGCAAATGTTATAGCAAAAGATCTTGTAGCGAATAGCAATTTTTATTCAAATTCCATAGTTAATATTTATGAGCGCTTGGGGATAGATCCTATGCAAAGTTATTCTAAAACCGATAAAACTCAAGAAAATACGGCTATGGTTGAAAAAAATAAGGAACAGGAACCGCAAGAAAGAATAAAAAAAGCTAAAATCCGTGTAGCAAAAAGAGATGCCACATTGACGGCTTTTAATGCTACAGAAACAGATGCTGTTGTGAAAGATGTTGATGAGCGACAAGCAGTGAACAAACAACAACAGCAACAGAAATATGCCTTAAAACATTATAATCGTCTTGTTAAAAGCAGAAAAGTATAAATTATTTTTATATTCATCTTGGATAAGAGTTTTCAGATATTACATAATTTGCATATTTATCTTCATTATATACGGAGGATAAGATGCGAAGATTGGGATTGTTGTTAATTGCATTAATATTGGGAATATCTGAAGCTGAAGCTTATGATGTATATGGGCTTTATGCTAATTTTAAGCGTGTCGGATTGGATTTGGGAACCAGTAAGGTTTCTAATTATAGGGAATATGAGGGGTCGCCTAATACAGAAATTAATCAGAATACACAAGGGGTATTAAAAGGAGTGTTTGAGTTTGCTTTTGAGTATGAGCAACCCAAATATCGTTGGGATAATTCGGTATATGCCGAATATGGAAAAAGTAAGATTCATGGAAACCCAGGGAGAAAATCTCATATTGAAAATGCTGATAAGTTGTTATTTGCTTCTGATTATACTTATAAAATTTGGCATTTGCAGAAAAATAATGCAGATATCGGACCATTTGTAAATATGGCATATCAAACCGAATTTACAGCAGATTCTGATGCTAAACGACAGAGCTTGTTACGGGCGCAACAGGGCTTGAAATTAATTAACGGAACAGACGGTGTTACGGATTTTCATTTGGCATTGGTAGAAGAATTGGATTTGACTTATAAAAAGGATGATACTAAAACTGCTTGGCAAATAGGAATGACTTATAAATATCCGTTTGCAGACAAATATCGTTTTGAATTTGAAACATATTATCGGGATTATTTGTCCTACTCTCGTTATGAACCGACAGATTTCAAATATGAGTGGTCAGCAATTGCAAAACTAAATGTCAAAGTGCATAATCAGTTCTTTCTAGAGCCTTATATATCTTATTTTAGAGCAAAGGACCGGAAAAATGATAAATCCGGTTCCAATGTAATATTCGGGGTAGCTGTTGCTTATAGTGAAATATTTGATATGTGAAATAGTTTAATAACGCAACTCGGAAGAGTTGCGTTATTTTTCAGGTTTTATGAAATTAGTGTCCGATTTTCTTTTTTTCTTCTTTTGCTTGGAGGATTTCCAAATCTCGTTCTTTGGCAAGTTTATCAAGAATCGTTTTAACAACAGTATCAAGTTGACTTCCTTCACGATAATCTGCCGGAAGTGCAAAGTTTACGCGGTCATCACTCAACAGCTTAATGGCATTTTGTTTGTGTTTAGATTTGGGACGATAAACCGCGATTGCGTTTCCTCCTTTTGCTTTGGTGATTTTCATGGATGGAATATCGGTCATTCCATCGCCAAAATATATCATACGACGATAAGGAATGGGGCGGTCTTCATCCGGCATAAATTCGTTTACGGCGCGGTCTTCTAATTTGCCAAGTCCTTTATTGATTTTAGATAAGTATTGAGTTTTGGTAGAATAATTTACTATTCGTGCCGGCCAAAGAGGAGTATTATCTTCTCCAAAAACATAAGAACAACCGAATACATCTGTAAAATGTTGGCGAATTGAGGCACCGGCAATAATCTCTTCATAGCCGGAAGAAATTATATAATGTTCAATTTGTAAGTCTAAATCATGTCCGTATTTATTAATACGGTCAAACCATTCTTCAACACCTTCAAAATAAGTAATACTTTGTGCAGCATCGCAGAAAAATTGGCGAGTTAATTTAATTCCTTTTTCTTTAGCGACTTTAGTGAAATAAAACATGCTTCCGGTTATTTGGTCCGCGCAATTATCTTTAGACCATTGATTGGCTTGTTTCCAAAATTCAGAAGGTTTCATTCCTAAAGAAGGAATCAAAATGTAATCTTGCATATATGTTACGCTTAGAGTTTCATCAAAGTCATAAATAAGAGCTACAGGAGTGAGTTTTTTTGCCATAATCTGTTATCTCCACTTGCATTTTTGGTTTAATCATTATAAAAACAAATAAGTTAATTTTTTACTAGTTATTTTCAAGAGGCGATGAATTATGGTTGCAACATCTATGGAACAATTGGTTTCTTTGTGTAAGCGCAGAGGTTTTATTTTTCAGAATTCCGATATTTATGGCGGGTTGCAAGGAGTATATGACTACGGACCGTTAGGTGTGGAACTGAAAAATAACCTTAAAGCTGCTTGGTGGCGGGCGATGGTATATGAACGTGATGATATAGAAGGCTTAGATTCAGCTATTTTGACGAATCAAAAAGTTTTACATTATTCCGGACATGAAGATACGTTTTCTGACCCGATGACGGATTGTCGTAAATGTAAATCTCGTTTTAGAGCAGATCATATCAAAGATGGAAAATGCCCTAATTGCGGTTCTACGGATTTGACTGAACCTCGTCCGTTTAATTTGATGTTTAAGACTAATATCGGACCGGTTGATGACGGGGCTAATTTCGGTTATCTGCGTCCCGAGACCGCGCAGGCTATTTTTACGCAGTTTAAAAATGTAGTAGATTCTACTTCCAGAAAGTTGCCTTTCGGTATTGCACAAATCGGAAAGTCTTTCAGAAATGAAATTACTCCGCGAAATTTTATATTCCGCGTACGTGAATTTGAACAAGCGGAATTGGAATATTTTGTTATGCCGGGAGAAGATGAAAAATGGCACGAAATTTGGAAAGAAGAGCGTATCAGATGGTGGGAAGAACAAGGTTTAAAACGCGAAAATATTAATATCTATACAACTCCTAAAGATGACTTGGCTCACTATGCGAAAGCTTGTTATGATATTGAATATCAGTTTCCGCACGGAATGGAAGAATTAGAAGGAATTGCTAATCATACAGATTATGATTTGGGTAATCATACTAAAGCTCAAGATGAAATGAACTTGACTTCGGAATGTCATAAAAATTCTGATTCAACACAAAAGCTTTGTATTATGGATGACAATAATAAATGGGTGATTCCGTTTGTTATTGAACCATCTATGGGTGTTGACAGAGGAGTTTTGGCAGTTATGACTGAAGCTTATACTGAAGAAGATTTAGGTGAAGGAAACAGTCGTATCGTATTAAAACTTAAGAAACATTTGGCGCCGATTAAAGTTGCGGTAATTCCTTTGAAAAAGAATAATGAACAAATTATGAATAAGTGTCGTGAAATTAAGAATAATTTGTTAAAACTCGGAATTGGACGTGTTGCTTTGGAAAACACCGGAAATATCGGAAAAGCGTATCGCCGTCATGATGAAGTAGGTACTCCGTTATGTATTACAGTTGATTTTGAGACAATTGAACAACAGCCGGAATCAGTTACTATTCGTGATAGAGATACTATGCAACAAACCAGAGTTAAGGTTGCTGATTTGAAAGATTATCTGCGTAATTATTTTGCAGAATAAATGCAGTAATAAAAAAATCCCTGAAGAGAAACTTCAGGGTACATTGTAATATACTTTAATTCAAATGCCTTGTTGATTATTTGGTTTGGTATAATAAATATGATGCAAAAAAACAGTCCTCTTTCAAAGAGGACTGTTTTAATGATGATTTTTAGCCTATACACCGGTATGTAAAACCATATTTTTTTGCTTGTTCAGGATCAAGCAAGTTTCGGCAATCTATAATATTTTTAGATGACATCAATTGAGAAGCTTTGCTCAAGTCTAATGTTTTAAATTCATCCCATTCGGTAAGAATGGCTAAGACATCAGCATTTTTTATAGCCGAATACATGTCTGTTGCATATTTTATTTTGTTGCCGATTAATTTAAAGGCGGTGTCATTAGCTTTAGGGTCATAAGCAACAATGTTTTTGCTTTGGTTAATCAATTCTGCAATAATTTCCATGGCCGGACTTTCGCGGCAGTCATCAGTTCCGTTTTTAAATGCAAGTCCGAGAACGGCAATTTGAGGAGAGGGAATATCTTTTATTGTATCTAATATTCTTTGTGCCATCTGTTTTTTGCGTTGACGATTGCCTTCTATAGCGGAGTTAATCAGTGACATCTCAACACCGTTTTGCCGCGCCATGTAAGACATGGCCATGGTGTCTTTGGGAAAACAGCTGCCTCCGTATCCGGGTCCGGGATTTAAAAATCTCGGACCTATGCGAGAGTCTAATCCCATACCTTTAGCAACTTCACGGATATCTGCTCCTGATTTTTCACAGAAATCGGCCATTTCGTTAATGTAGTGAATCTTGATGGCTAAAAAAGCGTTAGAAGCATATTTAATGGTTTCGGATGAACGGCGTTTTACAAATAATAAATTGGTTTTTGCTTCAAACGGTTTATATAATTCTTTGATAATATCAGCGGCTTTTTTGGTATTGGCTCCGACAACAATTCTATCCGGATGAAAAAAGTCATGGATGGCAAAGCCTTCACGTAAAAATTCCGGTAAAGAAACGACATCAAAATCTGCAGTCGGATTTTTCTTGCTAATAAGAACTTCTATGTCGTCTCCGGTGCCGACAGGAACGGTTGATTTGGTGGCAACAACCGTATATCTTGTTAAATATTCTGCCAGTTCGGTAGCAGCAGCATGAATATATTTCATATCTGCTTCTTTAGTAACAGGATGAGGCGGAGTTCCTACGGCGATAATTACAACATCAGCATCAGAAACTCCTTCTTGCATAGATGTTGTAAATTTAAGATTTCCGGATTGTACGTTTTTAGTAAACAGTTCTTCCAGTCCGTCTTCGTAGATGGTTAATTTTCCTGATTTTAAGGCGGCAATTTTGCTTGGTTCACGGTCAATACATATAACTTGGTTTCCTAATTCTGCCAACCCGACACCAGTAGGGAGTCCAACATATCCGGTACCGATAATTCCGATTTTCATAGTACGTATGCCTTAATTTGTTTGTTAAATATAGTATTTTATAGCTCTAAAAACAGTGTTTAATCAAGCGCTTTATCGGTTATCTGCACAGAATAAATACTATTTTATAATTTGCTTAATAATACCGCCACCTAAAAGAATATCATTTTGATAAAGGACAATGGATTGACCCGGGGTAAGGGCTTTTTGCGGTGTTGCAAATTCAACTCTGATGCCATCAGAAGCTGCAATTACATTTACGGGAGTAGGGGGTTGAGATGAACGTACTTTGGCTAATGCCTGAAATGAATTAGTAGGCAAATCAAAATCCATCCAACAGCAATTATCAGCGGTAAGAGCTGATTGTAAACTTTCTTCATCATAACCTAAAACCACTTCGTTGCTTTCTTTTTTTAAGTCTATGACATATAACGGACGATCAGAAGATATTCCAAGTCCTCTGCGCTGACCGATGGTATAATTCCAGATACCGTTATGTTTGCCGAGAATATCACCTTTAAGATTTACAAAATTTCCGGGATATGGTTTGACATCTAATAAATCCGTATAGTCTCCGGAATAAAAATCTTGACTATCGGCTTTATCATGGACAGCTAAACCGGCTTCGCGTGCCAGTTCGCGTATTTGCGGTTTGGTGTATTCTCCGAGCGGAAGTAAAATTTTACTTAGTTGTTCTTGATTTAAACGGTATAAAAAATAAGATTGGTCCTTTTGAGTATCTTTTGCAGTACGAATAAAATATCTTTTACTATCAGGATTGTAGTCCAATCGTGCATAATGTCCGGTTGCGAATTTATCAAAATTCAGTCCCAATTCGCGAGCAGAATTAGGTAATGCCTCAAATTTAATGGTTGAATTGCATATTATACATGGGTTAGGAGTGCGGCCGTTTAAATATTCATGGCGGAAATTGCTCATAACTAATTGTTGATATTGTTTGCGGCAATCAATAACGTAATATGGTATATCTAAATTTTTACATATTTCTTTAGCAGTTGAGATATCTTGCTTTTCTTTAGGGCCAAAGCAAGCTTCTTTTCCTTTGGGAGCAAGATTGCGGACGACTTCATCCCATATAGTCATGGTTGCTCCGATAACATGGTGTTGAGCTTTTTTTAGCAACAGAGCGGCGGCTGAAGAATCTACACCGCCACTCATTCCTACCAGAATTTTCATAGTTCAAAGAGTCCTTTAAAGTTAAAACTTTCTTGCCGAGACACCATTCTTCCAGTTTTTTTCTATTTTTTCAAGAGAAATTCCTTTGGTTTCGGGAACAAAAAAGTAAACAAAGAGCATTGATAAAGCAGTTATTCCTGCAAACATCCAAAAAGTAGCTGCGTTTCCGATAAGGTTTAACAATGGCAAAAAGCTTAAAACAACTATAAAATTGAAACCAAAGTTGGATACTGTTGCCGCACTCATTGCGAATCCACGAATTTGCAAAGGCATAATTTCGGAAATCATAATCCATGCAACAGGACCTAAGCTCATTGCAAAAGAGGCAATATAGATAACTACAGATCCGACGGCAATCCATTTTCCGGCGGTGCCTAACTCTGCTGCCCATGCAAAAGAACTACCAAGAGTGATTAAACTTATCAGCATGCCCCATAAACCGATGTAGAGCAATGGTTTGCGTCCTAAACGGTCGGTGTAGGCTATAGCAACTATAGTCATAAGAAAGTTTACTACACCGATACCGATTGTGGCATAAAGTGCGCCGATAGCAGAATCAAATCCGGCAATTTGAAAAATGGTGGGGGTATAATAAATGATGGTGTTTATACCGGTACAAATTTGAACGAACATTATACCAACTCCGACAAAAACCGGCATAAACATCCATTTTTGGAAGGTAGTTTTCTCTTTTTTAGTCTTGGTAATTAATGTTTCATGAATTTCTTTAATATGTAGTTCAACATCGCCGTCTGGTTCTATTTTTAAAAATACATCACGAGCCTCATCTTCACGATTTTTGCTTAAGAGCCAACGTGGAGTATCGCTTAAAAAACAAATTCCGATAAGTAAAATAATGGCAGGGATAATGCCGGCAGCCAACATCCAACGCCAATTATATTCGGTATTGGCAAAAATACGATTGATAAGGTATGACAACAGTATTCCTGCGGTTATAGCAAGTTGAAATAAAGAAACAAGCATTCCTCTGATTTTTTGTGGGGAAATTTCCGATAAATATAGTGGGACAACAAAGCTTACCATGCCAACCGCGATACCAATCATAATGCGAGAAATGATAAGCTGGGTAATGCTTTGAGCGATTCCGCAAAACAAAGAGCCAATTACAAAAATTATGGCTGTTGCAATAATAATTTTCTTGCGTCCGTAAATATCTGCCAGAATACCATTAGCAGCAGCACCTACTACGGAACCTGCAATGGCAGAACTAACCAACCAACCTTGTTCTAAAGGTGTCATTGCCCATGTTTTATTTATAAAAAGAAGAGCTCCGGAGATTACCCCCATATCAAAACCTGAAAGTAAGCCGCCAAGAGATGCCACAATTGCAACAATGTAAAGCCAAATCGGGATTTGTTTGTGCGTATCAGTCATAAAAACCTCCTATAAAGTATTTTGTGACTGATATATTTATTTTTTTTGAGAATTAAAGACGTTGATAGTCAAAAAATACCGGACGTCGTCCTTCACGAATGGCTTTGCGTTGATATTTGGTTTCAACCCAATCATGGGGCGGTTTTTTCCAATCATTACCACATCGGGCAGTCCATTTGAAATCTGTATTGTTGTGCATTTGTCGAAGAACCCAACTCTTGTATATAGGGTGATCCGTT
The DNA here is from genome assembly GCA_017457005.1 of Alphaproteobacteria bacterium. Taxonomy (GTDB): domain Bacteria; phylum Pseudomonadota; class Alphaproteobacteria; order RF32; family CAG-239; genus CAZU01. Next base: position 10,597 of record JAFTII010000014.1, read on the forward strand.
GCAATGCGGAATAATCCGCCTGGTTTTAATATGCGAGCAATTTCTTTTAAATTATCCGGGTTAACAAAGCGTCTTTCGGCATGACGTTTTTTAGGCCACGGATCCGGAAAAAGTAAAAAAACTTTATCCAGAAAATTATCCGGTAAGCGTGCAAATAATAAACGTATATCATCGGCATAAATGCGAATGTTATCTACTCGTTCGGGAAGTAAAGATATGGTTTCGGGAACTTGATCAGCTTGTTTGATGCCGGTAATAAGAGTTAAAAGGTTGGCTACGCCGTTTTTGAACACTTCTGCGCCGATAAAACCGGTGTCAGGATTGTTTAATGCTTGACCTGCTATATGTTCGCCATTTCCAAAACCTATTTCTAAACAGATGTTTTTTACGGCAGTTCCAAAAAGTGTTTCTTTATTAAAAACAGTATTTGAAGTGATTTCCAGTTGAGGAAGAAATTTATCTAATAATGATGTTTTGGCTTTGCGGATTTTTCGTCCTTGACGGCGTCCGAAAAAATGAGGTTCATTGTTAGAAGGCATTTTGTAAGTCCTTTGCTAAATCTAATTTTTCCCAAGAGAATTCTCCGTTGGTTTGCGGAGTTCTGCCAAAGTGTCCATAAGCGCTGGTAGCAGAATATATCGGGCGAAGTAAATTTAAACGAGAAATAATTCCTGCCGGTGTTAAATCTATATGTTTTTTTATGTAAGCCAAAATATCTTCTTCAGGGATTTTGCTGCTATGGTTTGTATTTATGTATAAAGATAGAGGTTCTGCAATTCCTATGGCATAAGATATTTGTAATAAACATTCTTCAGCCAAACCTGCGGCAACAATGTTTTTAGCTAAATATCTGAGCATATAAGCGGCGGAACGATCAACTTTTGTAGGATCCTTGCCGGAGAAAGCACCGCCTCCATGAGGAGCATATCCGCCATAAGTGTCAACAATGATTTTTCGTCCGGTGAGGCCTGCATCTCCATCCGGACCGCCAATTACAAAACGTCCGGTAGGATTAATAAGTAAGCAATCATCGGTAGGAATAAGTTCTTCTGGTATGGCTGAACTAAGTGCTTGGTTTACTAGTTGTTTAACATCATCTATATTAAGATGTTCGGAGTGTTGTGTAGAAACTACAATTTTTGGCAAAGATATTGCCTGATATCTGTTTTGGTATTCAACAGTAACTTGACTTTTAGCATCCGGACCTAATCCGCAATGTGGATTATTTTTGCGAATATTAGACAATTCTTGCAGAATACGATGAGACAGATAAATAGGCAAAGGCATATAATCTGTTGCAAAATTTTGTTCTTTTTTGGCGTAGCCAAACATAATGCCTTGATCTCCGGCTCCTTGTTTATCCACACCTAAGGCTATGTCAGCAGATTGTTGGTGAAGATAATTTTCAATTTTTACATTTTGCCAATTAAAGCCTTTTTGTTCGTATCCGATATTGCGAATTGCCTGTCTGACACTGTTTTCAATTTCATTAGCTAATATTGGAGCTGAACTTGATGTCTCACCGGCAATAATTACTTGATTAGTGGTGGCTAAAGTTTCAATAGCACAACGGGCGTACTTGTCTTTACTGAGGTACATATCTAAGATTGTATCAGATATGTTATCACATACTTTGTCAGGATGTCCTTCCGAAACGGATTCACTGGTAAATAAGATAGACATTAGTTCCTCTCATCATAAATATTTGATTAGTGCAAATCCACCAATGAGCAAAATTAAAAAGAGAACTGAAAGGATTCCTAAATTCTTTTCAATAAAGTTTTTCATCGGAGAACCATATTTCATTAATAACCAAGCAACAAGATAAAAACGCATGCCGCGTGCGATTACGGAGGCGATGGTAAAAGTAATTAAATCTAAGCGCACCACACCGCTGGCAATAGTTATTACTTTGTAAGGGAAGGGGGTTATGCCGGCACCGAAAACAATCCAAGCCCCCCATTGATGGTAATAATCTTTGAAAACATCAAATTGCTGCATGTAACCATAAAAACTGAGAATCGGTTTGGCAATTAAATCAAAGAAAAATACACCGATAGAATATCCGAAGTATCCCCCAAGTACACTTGAAATAGTGGCGATTCCGGCGATACGCATGGCTTTTGATGGGGTTGCCAATACCATCGGAATAAGCATTATGTCAGGAGGAATTGGGAAAAATGAACTTTCCGCAAAAGAAATTAAAGCTAAGAACCACAAGGCATTAGGTGAGGCAGATATTGCCAACATCCAGTCGTAAATCATTTTTACAAAACGGTTGAAGTAAGACATAATCATTCCTTGTGGGTTAAGATTGGCAATGTTTGCATTTACAATGCTGATGTTGATGATGAGATTGTTGTTTAATTGCCGCTTCAAAGGTGTTCTCTAACAGCATAGCAACAGTCATCGGTCCGACACCGCCGGGAACCGGAGTAATGAATGAAGCAACAGATGATACTTCTGTAAAATCTACATCACCGCAAAGCTTATTATCTACTTTGTTAATGCCGACATCAATTACAATAGCGCCCTCTTTGACCCAATCTTTTTTTACCAAATTGGGGCAACCGCATGCCGCAACAATAATATCGGCTTGTTTTACGATTTCCGGTAAATTTTGGGTGTGAGAGTGAGTAATGCTAACGGTACAATCTTGATTGAGTAAAAGTGTTGAAGTCGGACGACCGACAATGTTAGAACGTCCGATGACAACAGCATGTTTACCTGATAATTCTACACCGCTTTGCTTCAGAAGTCTTAGAATTCCTTTGGGAGTTGCCGAGATGATGGCATTATCTTCTTTGCAAGCAAGTAATCCGGCATTATAAGGATTAAAACCGTCAACATCTTTGAGGGGAGATATTGCAGATAAAATATGTAACGGATTGATATGCGGCGGCAATGGAAGTTGTACGATGATACCGTTAATATGAGGATTATCATTAAGTTCATAGATGGTTTCCAGTAATGCATTTTCGCCTATACTTGAGGCAAGTTCTATTATTTCGCATCCCATGCCGATTTCATCAGCAGCTTTCTTTTTATTGCGCACATATATTTTACTGGCTTCATTTTCTCCTACTAAAATAACGGCCAATATCGGTGTAAACCCCTCACTTAAGGAAGAAATTTTTGAGGATAATTCTTTTCTGATTTCTGAAGCTAGCTTTTTGCCGTCAAGAATTGTTGCTGTCATTATAATAATCCTTTAACCAAGATTTAATATGTTCTGCATTTGTTGTTATAAGTATTTTTTTGTATCGGTCAAGTTCTCCGCTGATGATTGAAAAGGCTGATTTTGCAAGTTTTAGTTCTTTAGATAAAAATTTTATGAGTTCTTGATTAGCTTTACCTTTTTCAGGAACACTGATGACGTTTATTTTTAGCCATTTGCAATCGTCGGCAGAGGTATATATTCCGCAAACTTTACAACAAGAAGAGTTAGGTGATAACCTAACTCTTAAAAGTATTTTTTGTTGTATCTGCTCAAAAACCAATGTTGCCTACATTGTCATGAGACTAAGGCGCATAACTAAGCGACTAAGAAAAAGGAGACCTAATAACAAAATAAACGGAGAAAAATCTATCCCGGAAACAGGTGGAATTTTTTCACCGATTTTTTTATAGACTGGGGTAGTTGCCTTATCTAAAAGTTCTACGGTTTTTTGTGCGTATTTATTAGATGGTTCAAGAACTTTAAAGTGAATCAGCCAATATATAACAACTTGTACTACTACTATTTTGAAGTAGATATCAACCAATAAGCCAATTATGTATAAAAACGGCTCAAAAATTGCTCCCATTTAATTTCTCCTTTAAATTTATACTAATTAATTTGATACTCTAGTCATCATTTGATGTCAATATAAAATAAATTTATACAACTTATGAATATTCTTTAGCTACACGTTGGTATTCATACATGGAAAAACCGCGCGGACGGGATATTGTCTTGGGTTTTACCGAATATGAAACCGGAACAGTGTTTATACCTCTCAGTTCATTAATTTTTCTACTCATGCTGATATTGTTGTTATATAAACGTAGTTTTTTCTCATAAATGTCGTTTATATTTTTAGTTTCTGGCATGTAATTAGGATGAACTTTTTCTACTGCGGTTTCCAATTCTTGCGCTATTATTTGATTTTGCAGATAAGAGTCGGTAACATGGTCATTAATTAAGTTTGCAGTTTTTACAATTCCTTCTTTGAGATTTTGCTCTTTTTCATCAGAATGGTTTTTCGTTTGTTGAGTTCTTTCACGTAATCTGCGAAGTTCATTGAGCTTAAAGTTAAGAAAATTAAGGCGTTGTTGGGTGATTTCTTTAAATGGACCGGAGCTGCTTCTTTCGGCAGTGCTATATAGAGATATGACTAATTTGAGTTCTGTTTCACGGTCGTCCAAAAAAGATATAAAGTTGTTACGATTAAAAATTTCTTCTTCGGTTGTGCCGTTGGTATTAATATCAACTTCAATTTTCCTTTGATCTTGTACCCAGTCGTAGTATTCGGATAAGGGACTTTCTCCGGAATATAAATATTGTAAAGATTCTGCCAAAGCAAAGCTCATATCTGATGTTGATACCTGCTGATTATTGTAGGTAGGCAGTTTCGGCTGATTACCTTTTTGGATATCGTTGTTAAAATTTTGGGCATATTTTTTTAAAAAATCTCCGTCTTTATGGCGTAAATCAGCAACCATGTTGACCATTTTGGACTTTTCAGCCGTAGATATATTTGAAGATAACAACGAATCTTGATTTCTGGAACGTTCATATTCATTGAGTGATTTCATAGTTGTATGATATTCGTTGAGGTAATTCGGCGGAGTAAGATCTGATCTTATCATATAGGTTCTCCCTAGTTAAAGGTATTTATACTTTTTCAAAAATAATTTTACCTTCTTCCAGCCAGATAATTCTATCAATTACCCAACGGCTGATTTGTTCTATTTTTTCAAGTTCAAGGTTCATTGCCAAACCTATTTGCCCGATAAGCATGGTCTCTCTTTCAGATATGTCGCCATCAGTGTTGGCCAACATGCACATTTCTTTAATCAGCTCCATTGCGGTTTGACGATTGGTAATTTGCTTGGCTTCATTGATAAGCTCGGCATCTGTTATGGACTTTATAGCTTCAGATTGAGTTGCCGGAATATTAAAGGTGCTACACAATTGTTGTAAAAAGTCATGTTCTTCTTGTTTGATGCAATTGTCTGCTTGAGCAAGTCGGCTCAAAGCTTTTATGAAAAAAAGTTTTTCGGTGTCGGTTAGATTTAATGAAGTATTGAGACCTGACATTTGCTATCCTTTCTTATCTTAATAATGTGTTTGATTATATTCTAGCAAAAATCATAAAAATTTCAATTAAAAAGCGGAATTATGATGAAAAAACATTTGAAATTATGGTATTGATGACGTATGGTAAGTGCAAATTAATGTGTTAAGAGAGAATCCGTTGAGAAAATATTATATAAAAACTTTCGGTTGTCAGATGAATGTCTATGATTCTCATAGAATCGCTTCAATGTTAAATAATTTGGGGTTTGAAGAAACAAAAACTGCGCAAAAAGCAGATCTGATAATTTTAAATACCTGTCATATCAGAGAAAAAGCGGCGGAAAAAGTTTTTTCTGATTTGGGGCGTCTTAAAATGATAAAAGATGAACGGGCAAAAGAAGGACTGGATACTGTTATCGGGGTAGTCGGTTGTGTTGTTCAGGCTGAAGATGAAGAAGTTTTTCGGCGTGTTCCGTTTATTGATTTTGCAACAGGTCCTTTAACTTATTATCGCTTGCCTGAAATATTGCGAAAAGTTGGGGAAAAAAGAGGCGAGCCGATTATTGATACCGAATTTCCGGCAGAATCTAAATTTGATTTTTTGCCTCAAAATTCTTCAATGGGGGGAAGCTCCTTTTTGGCTATTCAAGAAGGATGCGATAATTTTTGTACATATTGTATTGTCCCATATACAAGAGGAGTGGAAACTTCCAGACCGGTAAATGATATTATTGAAGAAGCACGAATTCTGGTTGCCGAAGGATCAGTAGAAATAAATTTATTAGGACAAAATGTTAATTCTTATCGTGGTACGGATGCTTCCGGTAAAGAAAGAAATTTGGCATATTTATTACGCAAAATCGCAGAGATTGACGGTTTAGATCGTATTCGTTATACTACTTCTTATCCGGCTGATGTTGATGATGATTTGATAGAGTGTCATAGAGATATTTTAAAGTTAATGCCGTATTTACATTTGCCGGTGCAATCGGGATCTGATAAAATCTTGAAAGCTATGAACAGGAGACATACCAGCGGAGAATATTTGGACAAGATTACACGCTTAAAAGAAGCTCGTTCGGATTTGCAATTTTCTTCTGATTTTATTGTCGGCTTTCCCGGTGAAAGTGACAAAGATTTTGAAGATACTCTTGGCTTGGTCAGAAAGGTAGAGTTTTGCCAAGCTTTTTCTTTTAAATATTCAAGAAGGGCAGGCACTCCGGCAGCAATTATGCCAAATCAGGTGGAAGAAAAAGTAAAAAAAGAACGATTGGAAATTTTGCAAAAATTACTGGCAGAATATCAGTTAAGATTTAATAAAGAAAGTATTGGTAAAATTATGCCGGTGTTATTTGATATTAAAGGGCGTCATAAAGGAGAACTTATCGGGCGTACTCCGTATATGCAAAATGTTCATGCAGAGCTGGGAAAAGAATATTGTAATAAAATTGTAAATGTCAGAGTTACCGGTGCAAATGTAAATTCTTTAGCCGGTGTAAAGGAAGGAAAATAGATATGGCAGAAATTCATTTTGAACTTTTTAATAACAACTTGGTACAACAATTGGTCGGACCACAAGATAATAATTTGCGTCTGATTGAGAAAATTTTAGGGGTTGAAATAGCCTCTTTTGGAAATCAGATGGATATTAAGGGTTCTGCAGAAGCAATTGAACAAGCCAAAACTGCAATTGATGTGTTGTATAATAAGGTTAGTAGAGGAATTGCCATCAGTGAAGAAGAGGTAAAAGCGGCAATAAGAATTTCCGGCGGACAGGTTGAAACTGCAACAGCTCAAGATCTGAGTAATATTGTTTTGAAAACCAAAAAACGTCATATTTATCCGCGCTCTGCCACACAAGCTTTATATATTCAAGAAATGATAAAAAATGAGTTGGTATTCGGTTTGGGGCCTGCCGGAACCGGAAAAACTTATTTGGCGGTGGCTTTGGCTGTATCAATGATGTTGGAAGGAAAAATTGATAAAATTATTTTATCTCGCCCGGCAGTGGAAGCCGGAGAGAATTTAGGTTTTCTGCCCGGTGATTTGAAGGAAAAAGTTGATCCGTATTTGCGTCCGCTTTATGATGCTTTATATGAGATGTTGCCGGCAGAACAAGTTGATAAAAAAATTGCATTAGGCGAGATTGAGATTGCACCTTTGGCATTTATGCGTGGGCGGACATTGTCAAATTCTTTTGTGATTTTGGATGAAGCGCAAAATACTACACCAATGCAGATGAAAATGTTTTTAACCCGTCTGGGAGAAAATTCCAGAATGGTAGTCAACGGTGATTTGAGTCAGGTTGATTTGCCAAGAGGGGTTATTTCCGGTCTTAGGGATGCACTTGATACTCTTAAAAATACAGAAAGCATAAGTTCGGTCAGATTTAGCGCTACGGATGTTGTTCGTCACGGTTTGGTTGCAAAAATCGTAAAGGCTTATGAAGAACGCAGTAAAAAAGAATATGGTGATGAGTGAGATATCTCTTAATCTTGATTTAGATGATCAGCGTTGGGAAACGGAACTTCCCAATGCTGAGATTCTTTGTAATAATGTTTTGCAAGTGGCAAGTTCTTTTTTGAAAGAAAATTCCAAAAATAAAATTATCGGACTTCGGGTTCCGTTGTCTGTAAATTTAATGTTAAGTAATGATGAGCTTGTACAAAAGTTGAATCGGGAGTTTAGGGGAAAAGATAAGCCTACAAATGTATTATCTTTTGCCAACATAGATGATCCTGATTTTAGTTTTAATACTGAATTTTATGATGATTTAGAACTGGGAGATATTATTATTGCTTTGGAAACATTAAAGAAAGAAGCAAAGTTAAAAAAAATATCCTTGCAAGACCATTTTTCTCATTTGTGGCTCCATGGTGTTCTTCATCTTTTAGGGTATGATCATATAATTGATAAAGATGCGGACGAAATGGAAAATCTGGAAATTGAGATATTAAGTAGAATGAATATTACAAATCCTTATGCGGATATAGACGATGTTTAAGCTGAAAAATTTATTGTTGAAACATTATAGGTTATTGTCTTTTATTTGTGGAGGAATTGCTGTTTTAGCACTGCCTCCTTTTTATAAGATTTGGACTTTGTTTCCGGCATTTTCTTTATTGTTATGGTATGCAGGAGCATTGGTTAATCCCAAACAAGTTTTTAAAAGCGGTTATTATTTCGGATTTGCATATTTTGCATTTGGTTTGTGCTGGATTAATAATGCTTTGTTGTTGGATGCTGATAAATTCGGTTGGCTGATACCGGTAGCATTTTTTGCATCAGGTTTGTTTTTTGGTTTGTTTGTGGCAATACCGGTATGGATATGCGGTTTTTTTAAGGATGTATTTGCCCGTTTTTTGGGAATGGCAACGTTATTAGTACTGTTTGAGTGGTTACGGAGTTTTGTACTAACAGGCTTTCCGTGGAATTTGTTTGGATCTGTATTGGCGTTTTCTGATGACTTAATTCAGATTGCTGATGTGTTCGGAGTATATGGGTTATCTTGGATAGTTATTGTTGTGGCTTCATCGCCGGTGATGTTGTTATCAGCTCCTAAATGGAGTAAGATATCGGCATTGTTGGTACCATTGATTTTATGCGGTATTGTTTATTTGTACGGTAAAGGTAAGTTGGGGCAATATTCTTATGAAGAATCTGATACTGTTGTCAGGTTAGTGCAACCGGCTATTCCACAATCATTAAAATGGAATCCGGCTGTTTTGGAAGAAAATTTAACCCAATATATAAAAATGTCACAATTACCGTCAGATTATGATTTGGACTTTGTAATTTGGGGGGAGACTGCTTTTCCGTATTCCATGCAGCATGATGAATATCATCGCGGACAATTAAAATTTGCAGTTCCTGAAAACGGGGCATTAGTAACAGGCGGAATACGCTACGGTTCGGATACAAACGGGCAATATCAGGTATATAATTCAATGTTTGTTGTTAATGCAAATGCAGAGGTCATTGATTATTATGATAAATCTCATTTGGTGCCGTTTGGTGAATATGTTCCGTTGCGAAAATATTTGCCTGATTGGTTAGAACCTATAGCCTCACAAATAGGCAGTTTTTCTTCCGGCAGCGGGTTTCAGCCAATTACTTTTGCAGATAAGCCGGAGTTTGGTGGATTAATTTGTTACGAAGTCATATTTCCTCATCATATAGCTGATAAATATAATCGTCCTAAATGGGTAATTAATTTGACTAATGACGGATGGTATGGTGATTCTGCTGGACCTTACCAACATTTGGTAGCAGCTAAAATGCGCGCGGTGGAAGAGGGGCTTACAATTGTGAGAGTTGCCGGGAGCGGAATATCGGCACTAATAGCTCCGACAGGAGAGATAATAAAGCAATTGGGATTAAATGAACAAGGGGTTTTAGATGTTAAGTTGCCGCAACGAATGGTGCTATATACAATTTATGCTAAATATGGTAATACTATCATATTGATTTGGTGTGCTTTTGTTTTATTGTGGTGTGCTTTGAGGAGCCTTAAAACAAAAGTTTAGGGTGCATAAATAGTTATTTTATATGGATTTGTTTTATAAAATGTTATATAAATTCTTTTGTGTATGACATAGTTGAAAATATGTCATTACTTTAACTTGACAAAAGGATTTTATCGTGATGACAAACCAATATAAAAAAACAAGTCGTGGTCGTACTCCTGAGGGAGCGCCTAATCCGATAGATGTGCATGTCGGTAATCGCATACGTTTAAGAAGAACATTGTTAGGTTTGAGCCAAGATAAATTAGCTTCATTATTGGGGTTGACTTTTCAGCAAGTGCAGAAATATGAAAGAGGAATGAATCGCGTTGGTGCCAGTCGTTTATGGGACGTCAGTCGTGTTTTGGATATTCCTATAGGTTTCTTTTTTGAGGATATGGATAAAGATGTTGCCAGCCAATCTCCTCGGATGTTTAATGTGCCGGAAGCCGAAAATGAATTTTTAGAAGAAGAAAGTGCGCAATATGAGGTTGATCCGATGCAACGTAAGGAAACATTGGAGCTAGTCAAAGCATATTATAAAATTCCTAATCGTAAAGCTGCAAAGCACCTTTTTGACTTGATTGTAGCAATGTCTAAAAGTTATGTTACGCCGGAAGGTGAGGAAGAATAATCAGTTGTTTTTTATTATCCCTACAGTTTAAGTAAACTGTAGGGATTTTTTGAAGTTAATATTCGGCAATGCAACGAACTGACGTTTCATAATATACTCCCGATGCGGAAGTAGCTGTTAAGTATTCATATGAAAAGCTAAGGCTTAAAGTCAAATAAACAGCATTTGAAGCATCGTAAAGATTGGATGTCCAATAATATCTGGTGTATTCTCCGTTTTTTGATACAAGTGATGTCGGGCTAATTACACTTAAGGAAGCAGTTTTAAGTGCTGAAAATGCACTATTAATTAAGCTATAGTTTTTAGCCAGAAGATACATTTGTCCGGCTGACGGCAAGAACCATTCCTTATCTCCGGTAACATCTTCAAAACAAAATTGAGCTGCGGGATAATATGTTGGAGTATTCAAATCTTCTATTGTCTTGGTATATGTGGCTCCATTTAAGTCTCTTTGTTGTGCCAGTTTATTTGTAATATAAGGTATATTGACGGAGGTTGGTTTTTGGGTTGACCATTTAATTTTATTCCGTTCTTTAAATCCGACAATATATCGTTTCATAATACCCTATCGCACAACCGATTGCCTTGTAGTGCGGGGTGTTGTCCTCACAACTCAAATAACAAATATCTTCTTCATCATAGATAAACGCCGGACTCTGCTCTGCTACATAGCCCTCACTTATACAGTCACGACGAATACAAGGTTTACATTCTACACAACAGGTTGCACAATCTTCATGATAGGTCTGACACTGATAATCACAACTCAAACACAAACCCTCATCTTCGGCTTGTTTACACGGATCTATATTACATTCCGTATAATGAACTCC
>JAFTII010000003.1 GCA_017457005.1 Alphaproteobacteria bacterium
ATAAAGTTGTTTACGCTGATAATCCGGTAATAACCAAACTTTGGCTAATGCAGAATTTATCTGCACCAGCAAAGCTAATAATATTACTCCGAGCCTGAACATTATCCTATCCTTGTAATTGTTTAATTACAGAATAGCATATTAAAAATTAAGTGTCAAATCATTATTAAGGGAGATGGACGAATTAACAGCAAAACAAAATAAAGACTTGCAATCAACAATAACATTTCCTAAATAAAGATTATCATAATCAATAGGGAAAAAACTATGACAACAATTTTATGCGTTAGAAGAAATAATGATGTAGTTATGGCCGGAGACGGACAAGCAACTTTAGGCGAAGCCATCGTTTTCAAATCAAAATCTGTAAAAGTCAGAAGGATTGGCAACGGTAAAATCATTGCCGGTTTTGCAGGCGCCGCTGCTGATGGAATTACACTTATAGAACGACTTGAAGCCAAACTGGAAAAACACGCCAATCAACTCAAACGTGCTGCTGTAGAACTCGCTAAAGATTGGCGAATGGATAAATACCTGCGCCAATTACAAGCTTTTATGATTGTTGCAGATAAAGAAACATCATTAGTTATATCCGGCACCGGAGAAGTTATGGAACCTGATGACGGAATTATCGGCATCGGTTCAGGTGGCAACTATGCTATGGCCGCTGCTAAAGCCCTATACGAAATTCCTAATTTGGAACTGGAAGAAATTGCTAAGCGTGCTATGAAAATTGCCGGCGACATAGATGTTTATACTAACCACAATGTAATTATTGAAAGAATTTGCAATGACTAATTTCAGCCCCCGAGAAATTGTTTCAGAACTGGATAAATATATTATTGGTCAAACTGATGCCAAAAAAGCAGTTGCCGTTGCTTTGCGAAACCGCTGGCGCCGTATGCAACTGCCTGAAAAATTACGTGAAGAAATTGTACCTAAAAATATTTTAATGGTTGGTCCTACCGGAGTTGGTAAAACCGAAATATCTCGCCGTCTGGCAAAATTGGCCAAAGCACCTTTTATTAAGGTAGAAGCAACTAAATTTACCGAAATCGGTTATGTTGGACGAGATGTTGAAAGTATTATTCGTGACTTAGTAGAAATTTCTCTACATAACACACGCAAAACCATGCGTAAAAAAGTTGCAAGCAAAGCAACCGATGGGGCAGAAGAGCGTCTTCTTGAAGCACTTGTCGGCACTAATGCCGGAGAAGAAACCAAACAAAAATTCCGCCAACTTTTGCGAGAAAACCAACTTGATGATCGGGAAATTGAGATATCTTTGCTTGACAACGGCAACTCTTCTATGCCGACTATTGATATCCCTGGAATGCCCGGCGCCTCTATGGGAATGATTAGTTTAGGCGATTTACTCGGCAACAGTTCTCAAAAATATAAAACTCGCAAACTCAAACTGGCCGATGCTAAAAAGATTCTGATTGACGAGGAATCTGATAAACTTTTAGACAACGAAACCATTACTGCAGAAGCAATTAAATCTGTAGAAAATGACGGTATCGTATTTATTGATGAAATTGATAAAATAACCGGAAAATCAGAAGGCGGAAGAGCCGATGTATCTCGTGAAGGAGTGCAAAGAGATTTGCTCCCTCTGATTGAAGGAACAACCGTAAGTACCAAATATGGCATGGTAAAAACTGACCATATTCTATTTATATGTTCAGGTGCTTTCCATTTAGCCAAACCATCGGATTTACTGCCCGAACTGCAAGGTCGTTTACCGATTAGAGTTGAGCTCCAAGCCCTCAATCATAATGATTTTGTTCGTATCTTGACTGAACCGGAAGCTAACCTCATTGAACAATATATTGCCTTGCTTGCTACAGAGAATTTCACTCTTAAATTTGAACCGCAAGCCATTGAAAAAATTGCAGATATTGCCGTAGAAATCAATGAAAATGTAGAAAACATCGGTGCCAGACGTCTCCATACGGTTTTAGAGATATTACTTGAAGATATAAGCTTTAAGGCTACCGACTGTAGCGGACAAGAAACCATCATTACTGCCCAAATGGTTGAAGAAAAATTAGGTAAATATACTCAATCAACAGATCTGTCAAAGTTCATTCTCTAATGGCATTCGGAATATATATTCATTGGCCTTTTTGCCGGAGCAAATGTCCTTATTGTGATTTTTTCAGTAAGGTCCAAAAACACATACCTCAAGACAAAATCGTCAATGAATATATTGAGGATATAAAATATTATAGTGAACTTACCAAAAACAAAGAAGTAACTTCCATATTTTTTGGCGGTGGAACCCCATCTTTACTTTCTCCGCAAAATATTGAACGACTTATCTCAACCATCGCAGCCAATTGGCACATATCTTCAAACATTGAAATATCTTTAGAAGCCAACCCTAACACAGATTCTCCATCGTTGTTTTCGGATCTTCATTCTTCCGGTATCAACCGTCTGTCATTGGGAATTCAATCTTTAAGCGCAGAAGGATTAAAATTTTTAGGACGTACTCATAGCGTCAGAGACGCTCTGACTTCTGCTGAAAAAGTGTTAAATATTTTTTCAAATCACTCCGCCGATTTTATTTATGCTTTGCCGAATCAAAACATAACTTCTTGGCATAATGATCTTTTGCAAATATGTTCATTAGGTTTCAAACATCTGTCTTTATATCAACTCACAATTGAAGACGGTACTATATTTGCAAAAAAGGACATTAAACCTGCTGATGAAAATACCGCAATTGAACTTTACAATTTAAGCAACCAAATTTTGACACAATACGGATATGATCATTATGAAGTATCTAACTTTGCCAAGCCTTTATACGAATGCAAACACAATAAACTATATTGGCAAGGAGATGATTATGTCGGAATTGGTCCGTCTGCACATGGCAGACTACATATTAATAATAATTTTTTTGCTACCACTCATAAGCGACAAAAAGAAAAACTTACACCGTATGAACGAGCTGAAGAATTAATACTGATGGGATTACGCCTTACTGAAGGCATTAATAAACAAACATTTAAACAAACTTGCGGACTGGATTTTGATAAATTAATTTCCCCTCAAATTTTAACCGCTTTATCACAACAAGAACTAATTGAAAATTCATCACAAACTATACGAGCCACCGCTAATGGATTTTTAGTATTGAATAAAATAATTGAAGATTTAATCTGCAATTCCCTCTACATTGATTACCAACATCAATAATATCAAGAAAAACAACATTGAAAAACCGGCTTTAGAAGAAACATTATCTGGTATTTTATTATATTTATTCAAAAAAAACACAAAAATCGGAGCTGTCAAAAGCAATGTTACCACATATCCCGGATTCGGAGCCAAACGCATTGCCATTGTTTTAGAAGCGATTAACACGGCAGAAAAACTTACAATATATGTTCCAACTCTTACAATTTTCGGAGCAAAAATTGTTTTCACAAAAGCCCTCATACTCGGACGATTATGCCAAATATACATTACTGAATTATAAATTCCGCTGACAAATGTTGCCACCACCAAATAATAAACTATATTATACCAAACATTTTGCCCCATTATTGCAATTTCTTTAGTTGCCACACTCATTCCGGCAAGAGCAAAGATAGCCGGTGTCATATATTCTGCCAACTCTCTGCTAACCGGAGTTTTTATCATATACCAATAACTTACACAAAAACCGATTAACACCATTAATAACGTAATAAACCTATTCGCATCCGTTACCAAATTAATAAATAAATTCGGTGTAATAATCCACCAAATTAATGTTGTAACCCAAACACTCACAACCAACGCTCTTGATGTCGGACCGGCTCCGTACTTGCCTGAAGCAAAAAACAAATGCGAATCATATATTCCTATCATCCAACCTTGAAAAACCAACAACGCCCAATTATTCAAATTTGTCTGCCAAGGGATAAAAAACATAAACGGCATAAACAATAGCGATATACCAAATCCGCGCCAAATACCCAAAATATATCCGTTAAAATTATGTCGTTGATTAACTAAAGTGTACAACGCCGTAAAAAAACCGTATATCAGACCGTTTATAATCCAAAGCATTTATAAAATTCCTTTTTTATTTAATATATAAATTTTCCCCCGATATTAAAGAGCTGACACCGACAATAAAAAACTTGTTTCGTTAACCAATAAATAAGAAGTAAAATGCTATATTCAAATCAACTAAAAAAAACTCTTGATTATTTTTTATATTTGTGATACTTTTGGACAAAATTTAAACAAAACAAGGATTGGAGACTACTTATGAACAAATTTCTTGCAACCGCCACTTCGGCATTAGTATTAACTTTAGCTGCCAGCAATATTGCAGAAGCACGCGATGGATTTTATATTGCAGCCAGAGGCGGATATTCTGACTACAACTTAAATGACAAAGATGACAATTCAACTGATGATTCTCGTTTAGAACTTGGTGGTACTTGGAATGCTTCCGGTGCATTAGGTTATAAATACAAATATTTCCGTGTTGAAGCTGAATATACATATCGTGGCGATTTAGACAAACATTATGTTCAAAACTATATGAATCAATTTGATGTAAGTGTTTCTTCTGATTCTTTTATGCTTAACGCATATTTAGACGTTATGCCTAACTATTGGATTAGCCCGTACTTATCCGGTGGTATCGGTATTACCCGCTTAAAAGTTGACCAAAAAGAACTTACCAGTGGCATGAAAGATAACTGGGATGAAGAAAACTTCACTTGGAGCATTGGCGGTGGTATATCTTTACGTCTTAACCGTTGCACCAATTTTGACTTCGGATACCGCTACATGGATATGGAAGAACTCTATTTTGGTGAATTTACTTCTCATGAATGGTACGCCGGATTACGCTATACATTCTAATTATAATATAAACCTGCAAAAATCCGCTCTATATTTGAGCGGATTTTTTATATTTTAGAATCTATAAAACCTTCATATTTCCAACGATGTTCAAAATATTTTAACAACAAAATAGAACCATTGGGAATATCTCTTTTTATCATTCCGAAATACTGCAAAATCTGACTTATGGCAATACCATGCGTAGATATTGCAATATTCAAATATTCAGTATTATTCGCATAATATTCCAATACTTCAAAAATCCGTTTTCTGACATCGGCCTTGCTTTCCCCGTTTTTAAATGCTGTCATTAAATCTTTTAGCTTACCGCTTCGCCATTTTTTATATGTTTCAGAATACATTTTTTCTGCACAAGAAATGTGCATTCCTTCCACCACCCCCATATTTACTTCGGTTATTCTCTTATCCACCAAAATAGATATTTCGCCCAAATACTCTCTCACAATTTTTGCGGTTTGCATTGCTCTCTCCATTGGAGAGCTTATAATAACTTCTATTTTTTTATCTTTCAAAATCATCCCTACATTTTGAGCCTGTCTGCGACCATGTTCAGTCAATTTGCCGTTAAATGTTTGTCCCTGAATATGTCCGGTCCGGTTCAACGGACACTCTCCATGACGAAAAATATAAAAATGCTTAACCAAATGTTTTTCCATCTGTTTCTCCACAAAAAAATATATTCATCAACTTACAAATATCAACATTACAAAAAACAGTAGAAAATCATTGTAAAATGATTATACTGAATACAATAATTTTAATTCCTGAGGAGTTTACAATGTCAAAAATTATTCCTGCCCCCCTAAAATCCGGAGACGAAGTCAGAATTATTGCCCCATCAACCGGCATAAAAATTATTGGCTCAGATACTAGAGATATCGCAAAACAACGTTTTGAAGCAATGGGGCTTAAAGTAACTTTTGGCAAAAACACTACTGATGATAACTTTGATATGTTAGGATCTTCAGAAGTTCACAAACGCGCAGAAGATATCAACGATGCTTTTGCAGATTCTAATGTAAAAGCTATTTTTACCATTATTGGCGGTTTCAACTCCAATCAGGTTCTTCCGTTTTTGGATTATGAGATGATAAAATCCAACCCTAAAATTATCTGTGGTTTTTCAGACATAACTGCTTTGCTGAACGGTATTTATGCCAAAACAGGACTTGCAACCTTTTTAGGACCGCACTACAGCTCTTTTGGGATGAAATTCGGCTTTGAATATAGCTTAGAAACTTTCAAAAAAATACTTTTTGAACAAACAACTTAACCGATTACCCCTTCTCGTGAATGGAGTGATGACCTATGGTTTATCAACCAAGATAAACGAGAATTCATAAAAAATGACGGACATTGGTGTCTTCAATCAGGCAATGCCAAAGGTACCATAATCGGCGGAAACCTCGGTACTTTAACCTTATTATTAGGAACACCTTATTGGAGCGGATTTAAATCTGATACCGTCTTGCTTGCTGAAGATTGTTTTTCTTCTTCCGCTGATGCCAAAAATTTTTTAAGAAACCTGCAAGCAATCGCCTATCAGCCTGATTTTCAAAATGTCAAAGGCATTTTAATCGGACGTTTCCAAAAAGCTTCCGCGATAAATAAAGATATTCTTGCTCATATAATTTCATCAATCCCCCAACTCCGCAATATCCCGATAATTGCCAATCTTGATTTCGGACACACCACTCCGTTATTGACTCTCCCTATTGGTGGAACAGCAGAAATTTGTGATAACGAAATAACCATAAAGTACTAACCAATGCCTGATTTTGAATTTGAAAATAAATACCCCTCTCAAATAATTGTCGGTGTTGATGAAGCCGGACGAGGCCCTTGGGCCGGACCGGTTGTTGCCGGAGCAGTAATTATTAAAGACCAAAAATTAAATGACATTTTACTTTCCGGTTTGAATGATTCCAAAAAATTAACATCAACAAAACGAGAAATTTTGTATGAACAACTTTTTGCTGCACAGAATCTTGGCTTGGTAGCAATAGGGATTGGTCAGGCATCTGTCGCAGAAATTGATGAATTAAATATCTTACAAGCCACTTTTTTAGCAATGAAACGAGCCATTGAGAATTTACCGGAAAGACCTGATTTTGCTCTGATTGACGGTAACCAAATTCCTAAAAACTTGTGTTGCCGATGCCAAGCCGTCATAAAAGGCGATGCCAAAAGTTACTCCATTGCCGCCGCTTCAATCATCGCTAAAGTATATCGTGACAGATTAATGTCGGACTTAGCCAAGCAATATCCTTTTTATGCTTTTGAAAAAAACGCCGGATACGGTACCGCTGCACATATTGCCGGATTAAAAATGCATGGAGTTATCAAAGGCATTCATCGCCTGTCATACAAACCCATCGCTAACTTTTTAGCTCAATAATCTATTTAGTAAATATCAAGTTTACTATGTAGGCCAATCTTCGTTTGCTTCAACTCCGGTTTGGCAAAATACACAATATGCTTGCCAGTTATCAGATAAACTCGCCGGTCTCGCCGGAGTATAACAATAAATCCCTAATCAATAATCACTAATGACTAATAACTAACTTATTTTTTCAATAATTTCCGAAGTTAAAGCTGTTCTTTTATCATTTATACTAACCAAATTACGCAAATATTTTTCTGCCTGTGCAAATTGCTCTTCAGTTTGTATATGCGCTATTGCTAAAGGAACATTTTTATCAACTTTTTGCCCTATTTGGCAAAATTCGGTATATCCGGTTGCATAATCAAGCTTTTGATCCGGCGTAATTCGTCCGCCTTTCATCTCAATAATGCTTAAACCCACTTCTCTTGTATCCATTGCAGATACAAAACCTTCTTGAAGCGGATAAATCGGACGAATAATTTTAGCCTGAGGCAAATATTTCTGAGGAGCTTCTATAAAATCTTTTGGTCCTCCCAAAGCAGCAACCATCTGTGCAAATTTTTCCAAAGCATAACCTTTATCCAAAGCTTTTTTTAATTTGTTCGTAGCCTCGTCCAAATCAACACATACCTTACTAAGCACCAAAAGTTCTGCACATAATTCCATGGTTATGGCATATAACCTGGTATCAACTTTTTCGCCTTTCAGAAAATCCACTGCTTCCTGCACTTCTAACGCGTTACCGACATTTTTTCCTAGAACTTGATTCATATCCGTCAATACTGCCTTAGTTTTACATCCGGCCGCATTTGCAACATTCACAATAGATTTAGCCAAAACACGTGCTTTATCAATATTATCCATAAATGCTCCGTTTCCGCACTTCAGATCCATAACCAAACAATCCAAACCGGCTGCCAACTTTTTAGAAAGGATTGAAGCCGTAATTAAATCAACCGATTCTACAGTTCCGCAAACATCTCGCAGAGCATATATCTTTTTATCTGCCGGAGCCAAATTTCCGGTTTGTCCGATAATAGCACATCCTACAGTTTCAACTGTTTTTTTAAACAAATCATTACTGGGAACAGTCTGATAATTAGGTATTGAATCAAATTTATCTAACGTTCCGCCTGTATGTCCCAAACCACGGCCGGAAATCATCGGAACATATACTCCGCATGCAGCCAACATCGGAGCCAACATCAAACTGACCTTATCTCCAACCCCACCGGAAGAATGCTTATCAACAACCGGAGCATCAAACTCGTTCCAATCTAAAACATCTCCGGAATCTCGCATTGTCATTGTTAAAGCTGTTTTCTCATCCAAATTCAGCCCATTTAACAATATTGCCATTGTCAAAGCTGCAATCTGTGCATCAACGATACTTCCGTCAGTAACACCTTTAATAAAAAAATCAATTTCATCTTTTGTTAATGTATTATTATCTCTTTTTTTACGGATAATTTCTTGAGGTAGCATCCTAAAATCCTTGTTCAATTGTTTTTAACAAATCACTTAAAACCGAACTTGCGCCGATTCTAAAATGTTTTTTGCTTATCCGAGCATTACCTAAGATAGCATTAACCAAAACCAAATATTTTTTAGCATCTTCGGTAGTTTTAATACCGCCACTGGCCTTAAATCCTACATTTTTTCCGCTGGCTTTTATAACTTCCAAAATTGCGTTAGCGGCCTCCGGAGTTGCAGAAACCTTTGTCTTGCCGGTTGATGTTTTAATAAAATCAGCACCTTCTTCTATACACATTTGCGAAGCTTTTTTTATTAAAGCGGTTGTTTTCAGCTCGCCGCTTTCTATAATTATTTTTAGTGTTTTTTCTTCGCAACAATTCCTGCACATTTGCAAATATTGCCTGCAATATTCCTCATTTCCGGACAATAATTGTTTGTATGGCAAAACCGCATCTATTTCATCTGCACCAGATTTAATAGCTTTTTTTATCTCTTTTTCTACATTTTTTATATCACTGTTTCCTTCCGGAAAATTAACTACGGTTGCTATTTTTACTCCTTGAGGAGCCTCCCTCAACGCTACGCTTATAAATTGCGGATATACGCAAATTGCAGCTACATTACCATATTTGGTTTCTGCTTTTCTACAAAGAGTTGTTATTGTTTCTGTAGTATCATTATGGTTCAATGATGTCAGATCCAATGAGGATATCATATTTTTTGCTGCTGTAGGATTATCCATTATAATTCTCCGATAAAAGATTTAACCAACTTTGTCATATCTTCTGCTGTCTTTGCAGCATTTTTTAAAGTTTCATCATGTGTCGGATACCCGCCCTCAACACCGGTACAATAATTGGTTATTGCCGAAATACCTAAAACTTTAATACCGCAATACACCGCAGACATCGTCTCCGGCACGGTGGACATTCCGTTAGCATCAGCTCCTAAAATTGCATACAATTTAACCTCTGCCGGAGTTTCAAAAGCCGGACCGGAAACCATACAATATACACCTTTATTAAGCTCTATATCATTATTTTCTGCGATTCTTTCTGCTTTTTTCTGATATTCTGCACAATACACATTATTCATATTAGGAAATCTGGGACCATAACGTTCATCATTAGCTCCTATTAGCGGATTAAAACCGCTCATATTCAAATGATCTGTTATTAACATTAATGTACCGGGTTTTATATCCTTTTTAAGAGATCCTGCCGCATTTGTAACCACCATAGTTTTAATACCAATCAATTTAAACGCTTTAATGATATCCGCAATCAAACTTGGAGCATATCCTTCATAAAGATGAACTCTTCCCTGCATACATAATACTTCTTTTCCGCAAACTTCTCCGGCGATAAGTTTACCGCTATGACCGCTAACTGTACTAACCGGAAAACCATCAATATCAGCATAATTTATTTCCAAACGATTTTCTACCTCATTAGCAAAATCGCCTAACCCGCTCCCCAAAACAATTAATACCTCAGGATGGCGATTCCCTATTTTATGTTTTATCTGTTCTGCAATTAACGTCGGTTTATCATTCATTTCTAAAACTCCTCAAATCCGAAAGGAAGCAATTGATTTGCTTTAACAGTCTTTTTTATTCCTTCAATGTTTGCCATATGTACTAAAGTATTTTCATCAGAAAATTCTACAATCCTTTGCCGGCAAGCACCACAAGGAGATACTAAAGTTTTTGCATCAGCAAAAATAACTATTTCTGAAATTATCTTACCTCCGCCGGCAATCATTGCCGCTATTGCTCCGGCCTCGGCACATGTTCCGACAGGATAAGAGATATTTTCCACATTACACCCGACATAAAAATTACCGTCATCTGCCAAAATTGCAGCTCCAACCGCAAATTTTGAATATGGACAATATGCTTTTTGAGCCGCCTGTGTTGCTAATTTAAAAAGTTTTTGAGTATTATTCATAAACTTACCTTTTTTGTTAAAAGTTTTTTTAATTATAATAAGATATAATAAGTAAGCTTTAACATAAAAGCAAAAACTATTTACAGCTTTTGCAAAAAACTCTAAAGCGGAGGATATAACTGTGAAGAAATTGTTTTTTATTGTCTTGTTATTACTATGCGTTGCTGTTGCAGGCATGGGATTTTACATTACGACCATTGATTGGAACAAGCATAAAAACCTTATTTCTCAACAATTTTTTGACTTAACCGGAAAACAAATTGTTTTTTCCGGTCCGATTAATCTTAAAATTTTTCCCAGTCCATATCTTCAAGCATCTCACGTAAAAGTTCTTTCCGGCAATGATAATGACAAAGCACTGATTGAAGCCGATAATTTGGTTGCCAATTTATCCCTCATACCGTTATTAAAGGGAAATTTTGATGTTAATAAAATGATACTAAGCAACCCCAAGATAAACTTTGAACTTCAACCTGACGGAAGATTGAATTGGCAATCTCAACTAACCGTAGAACAACGCCGAAAAATAGAAAATTCAGAAATAGCCTTAAATAGTGTGAGTTTAAAAAACGCAACAGTTAATGTTGATATACTGTCAAAAGACGTATCTTTCCAAATAAGCAATATCAATGGCGAAGTTATCGCACAAAGTGCTATGGGACCATTCCGTATTGAAGGCAATTATATAAAAGATAATACCCCCCAAGGCTTTGCTATTTCTATCGGTCAATTATCCGATAGCTTCGCAACCACCTTAAATATGGTAGTTACTCACCCTAAATCTGAAAGTTACGCACGTTTTGACGGCAGCTTTATGCTTGGTAACAAGGTATTAAATGGGAATCTCATTATAGAAGCCAAACAATTACGACAATTTTTAGAAACAAATTTCAATAATGTTAAACTCCCCGTTGAATATGACTATCCTTTAGCGTTGACAACAGATATTAGCTTCAATGAAAAACAAATAAACTTTTCTAATTTGGTATTAAAATACGGAGAAACACAAGGTGCCGGAACAATTCAACTTCCGTTTAATGACGGATTCGGAAACGATGGCGTTTTACCTCGTTTGAATTTAGCGTTCAATTTCACGGATTTTGATTTAGATCCGATAGTTCACACCTTAAAACAATTCATTCAAAAAAATTATTCTTCTCCTCAAGCATTCAATCCCGACTTAGGGCTAGATATTCTGGCGGATATCAAATCTGTACGCACGACATATAACAATCAACAAATTAAAGATTTCAACTTTGGTATAGATATCATAGATAATGTCGCTACTATTAATAATCTTAGCGGAATAATCCCCGGAGATACCAACATTACCTTATCCGGAGAAATAAAGTCAATTGATGATGAACTTTTTTATGATATTGAAACCACTCTTAATTCCCATGATTTTCTAAACACTCTCAAATGGATAAATCTTGAACCTCAAGTAAGTGTAGCTTCAACCTACCGTAAGGCTTCCGGAGAAGCTAAAATTAGCGGGACATTGAAAAAAATACAAATCTCACCGATATCCTTCACTTTAGATAAAAGTTCCGTTAGCGGAGAAGCCGGAATCAAACTCGGAACTCGCCCTGATATCATGTTGTTTCTCAATTCTGATATGATTAACTTTGATAATTATATCAGCGCACTCCCTGAAGAAGAAAGCACCAACAATTGGGGACAACGTATGGCTTACCGTTTTTCTAAACTTGGTTTTCTGAATGATATTGATCTACAAATTGTTGCCGGAATAGATTTAGCCATCTATGAAAAAATGCCTTTTGAAAATATTAATTTTAAAGCAAATCTGTTGGACGGCAAAATGGATATTGAAAATCTTCAAATTAAATCTGTTGCCGATGCCAAAATTGAACTTTCAGGGCAATTGACTGATTTCGGCAAACAACCGAAATTCAACAATCTCAATTACACCATTCAATCAGCCAATTTGCCGTCATTAATCAGCAAATTAGAACTAAAAGCTCCAAACTGGAACTATAAAAAACTAAAAAATTTATCAGTCAACGGTGCTATGAACGGAAGCCTAACGGAATTTGCCACCCAAACCGATATTTTACTTGAAAACCTTAAGATTAATTACAAAGGAAAATTTGATAATTCAGAACAAACAAACAAATTTAGCGGCGAATTAGAAATTAAGCATTCTGATTTCATCAATATGCTTAATGAACTGAATTTTCAGTACATTCCCCAAGCACAAACTTTAGGATTAATAAACCTCAACTGCACAATTAACGGCACCCCCGATACTTTCAAAGCCGAAAACTTAAACGCAAATATCGGCTTTAACACTTTCAAAGGTTCCTTGGAATACCAAAGAGACGAGCTTCACCCCTCAATCTCCGGTTATCTTGATATTAACAAGTTTGAAATTGAACGCTTTTTGCACAAAGCAGAGCACAGTCCTGTCGCACAATTAAATGCTCAAACTCACGGAAAATCCGAATTTTGGAATAATCCTCAATGGTCAGATAAAATCTTTAACTATGATTTCTATAAGACATTTAACTTTAACGGAAAACTCAAATTCCAAAATTTGAGCTATAAAAAAGATAGCTTTACAGATGTTGAAACCTCTCTTTCATTACAAAACGGAACCCTTAATATCAATGAATTTAAATCATCTTACCTTGGCGGAACTTTAAACGCTGACGGTAAATTAGAATTTCAAAATACTCCGTATTTCAGCGGCCAATTTAAACTCAACGGTGCCGACATCAACCTTTTACCTGCCAATGGCAGTATATATGGCCTCAATGATGGAACTTTTGATAACGAATTCAATCTCAAAGCTTCTGCGGAAAGTAGCAAAAAGTTTTTCCAAACTCTTTCCGGAACCGGAAAGCTACAATTGCTTAACTTTAGCATTAAAGGATGGAACATTTCCAAAATTTATGATGATATAACATCAAGAGAAACACCTGACGGTCTTGCCGCTATGGTAAAAGAAAATCTAGCAAACGGATCCACTCCGATTAGTCTTTTGACAACGGATTTAACTGCTACAGACGGAACTATAGCTTTTCAAAAGGGATTATTAAAAGGAAGCAATTATATCGCCCAAACATCCGGAAACATAAACATTGCCGATTGGAGCATGAACTTATTGTTTGACTTAAAATTTGATGAACCCAAACATTTTCCCGGTTTCTCATTTTCCTTTAAAGATAGCATATCTTCTCCAATTCCTGACATCAACGTAAGTGCATTATTCAATATGTACCAATCTCAACAGGATAAAAAGAATGCCGCCATACAAGCTGAAACCGAACGCCAAATTAATAAGCTTAAAAACGCAGCTCAATCTCATAAAACAACTGCGGATTCATTACTATCTGACTTACAAAACAAATTTGAACCTGATTTGAAAAAAGCACAAGCTAATGCTTTTGATGGCGATTCAACAGAAATTTACACTCAACTGCAAACACGCTCATCTGAAATCGGCAAAAAACTGGCTCAAAATTCCTTATTAGCAAGTTCCGATACTCTTAATGAAGCTTCCTTATCTAAATTAGAAGCTGAAAATTATGCTCAAACTCAAGCTATTGAGAAATTATGGAAAGACCTCAATGCTCAAAAACTTTCTGATACTCAAAAACTCTCTCAAAAACTTTTTGAACAGATAAATTCCTTATATAATCAATCCGGCTCATTAGAACAAGAATACAACACTTCTAAAGACCTGATGTCAAGCCGCTTGAGCAAAATTATAACCGATTATGATGCATCTCAAGATAACAAACTTATCAAGTCAGAAACAACAATCAAAGAGATGTTGTCTGAATTCAAAATTAAAAATCATAAACTATTAGATCGTTTTTCTTTTATCACTTCCAAATCAGATATAAAGCAACTTGAATCATACAACCGAGAATTGGAAGATTTTGAAAAGCAATTATCAATCAAAATAAATGACCTACGTTCCAATATTCAAGAATATATAGACTACACTTCTAAACTCGTAACTACACACGAACAATCATATTATGATAAGCTTCGGGCAGAAGAAGTAGAACGAAAAATAGAAGAAAACACCGGTTATGTAAACATCAAAAAAAGCGGCAAAACCGTTACCGTTACACGTGATATTGAAGAAATTGAAAAAGCCGAAGAAATGACCGAAGATGCAACCATTAAAGTTCTTGATTTTTCCAAACCCAAAACATCTTCCGATACCACACAAACTCCACAACAAAATGTTGTAAAAAAAGGCAGAACAAAACCTAAATAAGTATTGAGAATTATTTTTTACACGTTATATTTTTAATATAATAATTAATTATTGGAGATTTAATATGCTTAAAAAACCTGAAGTGTGCATAATTCCTGTTGCCGGTTTATCAACTCGCAATCTTCCTTCAACTAAAGCCCTTCACAAAGGATTTCTTACCCTTCATAATAAACCTATTATACAATATGCTGTTGATGCCTGTGCCGAAATTGGCATTAAAGAAGTTATTTTTATATATAGTGATCAGTCCTGCAAACATTTATTTGAAAAACATTTTGCCCCTTACCCTTGGTTAGAAAATCACTTGCGTGAAAAAGGCAAATTGGACCTCCTCCAAAAGATAGAAGAAATCATTCCCAAAGGAATGAAATTTTCTTTTGCTGAACAAAAAGAACCTAAAGGAAACGGACATGCTGTACTCATGGCTAAAGAACTGGTCGGTGACCGTGATTTCATTGTTATGTGGGCAGATGACGTTTATGTTAATGTACACGGAGGCAAAGGAATTTTAGCACAATTATTAGATGCTTATGAACAATACGGCGGAATGATAGATCATGTTCAGATATTCCCTGACGATGACATTGTCCGCTACGGAGTATTGGAAGGAGCCGTCCAAGAGGGAAATATCATTCACGCCACCGGAAAAATAGAGAAACCGGCACGAGATAAGATTCCATCTAACTTCGGAAGTTTAGGGCCATACATACTACCTAATGAGATCATGAATATTTTACCGGAAGTTCAAAAAGGCAATAACGGAGAAATCAATTTGGCTGATGCCATGGGCTTGGCTGCTCAAAGAGGCATTAAACTTACAGGTGTCATCTGTGATGTTGAACGTTTTGATTGCGGAACCAACCAAGAATTAGAAAAATCAAATCTTCGTCTTAGCCTCATGGAAGACCCTGAACTGCGAGAATATTGTTGTGAAATTCTCAAACGCTTTTCAGCTTAAATAAAAATATCTTAGAAAAAAGGAGTGATTTTTATCACTCCTTTTTTCTAACTTACACATAAACAAGATTGATACACAATTTTACTAAATTGCCACACATGTATTTTTCGTAGCCCCGGCAGTATAACCATCTTGACATCCAGTAAAATAGTATTTAGTTACTCCACCACAAGTTTTTTGATTACATGTTGCTCCTGTCGGACAAGACGTTAATATAAAGTTTGTAAAATTGCATTGAACACAACCTTGAACATTTGTATCAACATATCCCCATTCATATCCTGTATTACATTGGTAAATCTTATACATTGTAGTTCCACCACAAGATTTGCTTGTACAAGAAGCTGCTGATGAAGGACAACTTCCAAAAGGATAAAGGCTAAAATCACAAATGCTACATTTTGTTCCTGTACCGGAAATCTCATAACCACGAACACATTTATCTAAGCGATATTGAGTAACACCGCCACAAGTTGCAGAAGTACATGTTCCATATGATGGACAGCTTCCTGATATAATAAACTCGCCCCATTTACATGCTTCACATGTATATCCGCTTATTTGATAGCCTGATTTACATCCGTTAAACTCATACTTTGTAGATCCACCACAAGTTTTACTTGTACAAGTTCCATTACTAGGGCAAGAGGTTAATGTATATCCACTAAAATCACAAGCTACGCAACTATCTCCACTTTGTGTATAACCACTCTTGCAAGAACTTAACTTATACTTTGTACTTCCACCACAAGTTTTGTTATTACAGTTTCCATTTGTAGGACATGAGCTTAAAGTATAACCACTAAAATCACAAACCACACAACTTGAACCACTAACTTCATATCCAGAAGAACAAGAACTTAACTTATACTTTGTAGATCCACCGCAAGTTTTACTGGTGCAAGTTCCGTTGCTCGGACAAGAAGTTAATGTATATCCACTAAAATCACAAGCTACGCAACTATTTCCACTTTGTGTATAACTACTCTTGCAAGAACTTAACTTATATTTTGTACTTCCACCGCAAGTTTTACTGGTGCAAGTTCCGTTACTTGGGCAAGATGTTAATGTATAACCGCTGAAATCACAAGAAGCTACACAAGTATTTCCACTTATTTCATATCCACTTTTGCAAGAATCCAATCTATATCTTGTAACTCCGCCACAAATCATAGATGTACAATTTCCGTTCGTAGGGCAAGATGCCAATGTATAACCACCGGAAGCAAAATCACATGCAATACAACGTGTACCTGACCAATCATAGCCTGCAGTACATTTGGTAAATTTATATTTTTTCGTACTATCTCCGCAGCCGACGGTGCAATTAGTACAAGTGGCATTGGCAGGACAAGAAGTCAGTGTATAAGCCGAACAGTCGGTTGGTACAC
>JAFTII010000015.1 GCA_017457005.1 Alphaproteobacteria bacterium
TAAAGAATTTATTTTACAGGTTCCTTATTATATACTCAGACTATATATATTCGCATATATACCGCCTGCGTATCCTCTTGCTTATTTACTATCTATTATAACCTACCTCAGCAGCAATCAATTACCGCGTTGGTAGTTGGGGTTATAGGACAGTCCCCCGATAATGTCAACACATTTTTTCATATTTTTTTAATTTTTTTGCACTTTTTTTGTAATTCATTGAATTATAACAAAATTAGATTGTAAATAACTGCAATTTATTTTTAATTTTGCTTATTGATAATGCGAATCTATCATCTATTGAAGCACTTATTTATATGTAAACTGTGATTTGATATCTTTTTTTCTTGAAAAGTAATATTACTTTTGTATTATGGCAAGCAGTCAGCTAAAATTGCTGATGTGTTTTTAATATTTTATGGAGGTTACAATAGCACGAGAGAATACCAATGCGCCAGTACGCGGAGATGACGGACCACGCATTAATGAAGAAATTAGGGTTAGAGAAGTAAGATTAATTGATGAAACCGGCGAAAACAGAGGAATCGTATCCATTCAGGAAGCTTTAAGAATCGCAGATGAAGCCGGTTTGGATTTGATAGAAATATCTCCGCAAGCTACACCTCCGGTATGTAAAGTTTTGGATTTTGGCAAATATAAATATGAAATGCAAAAACGCAAAGCTGAAGCCAAAAAGAATCAGAAAACTGTTGAAACCAAAGAATTAAAACTTCGCCCGATGATTGATACTCATGATTATGAAGTGAAAGTTAAACAAGCGAAGAAATTTATTGCTGAAGGAAATAAAGTGAAGTTCACTATGCGTTTTAAAGGACGTGAGCTAAGTGCCAATGATATGGGCAAAAATGTATTGCTTCGTTTGGTTGATGATTTGGAAAATGTTGCAAAAATAGAATCCGAGCCAAAACTTGAAGGCAAACAAATGATGATGATTGTCGCTCCTTTGTAATAAGACGATAGTTAACGAATCAAAACCCCGACTAAGAGTAAAATCTCAGTCGGGGTTTGTTTTTGACACCAATAATTATTTTTGGGTGCTAAAATACTCTACAACAAATTGAAGAACTTCGTTATGAGGTGGATAACCGCCCCAAAAAGCATCTTCATTTGCTTTACCTAATCCTGAACCTCCATTCCTTCCCTGAAAAACTTCTTTTAATTTTTTGCAGAGAAGCCCATCGCCAAAATAGTTAACCTCTCCATCTTCTGATAAAATTAAAAGATTTTCCTTAACAGTAGGATCATACAGTCGATCAGTAACCGGAGCACATTTAGAATGCTTCATTCTTATAACTGTCACTCCATTTATGATCTCTTTCTGTGCAATAGCTCTAACAGCTTCGTCTTCATGCTCTTTTGTGATACCTTGAGCAATTCTCTCCGCTAATCTAATGGTGGCGACATCTTCCTTTGATGCTCCTACTTGGTACATAGCAGGAATCCATCCATGATCATTAGCTGATATATATAGATCAATATTAAGAGGTTTATGACCTATCATATCACACACTTGGAATAAAGAAGATTTAGACCACCCTAAACCTACAGGATCAATAACTATACTATTAGACGGATGTTCACAGTCTATACTTAGCTCGATTAGAACAGGAATCTCGTTATCGGTTAAACCTTCAAGTTCTACAGAATAGCAAGATAGCTTAGCATCGTTCCAAGGTAGACCCTTACAAAAGAACTTTCTTTTATGTATGGTTAAAAGTTCTTTAATTCTAGACATCTCGGCATCCATACCTCCGAGGAAAAAAACATAATCCATAGAAATAAAAATTTGGTTTATATATAGGGATATTACTATATTTTTTATTGTTTGTAAATAGTTTTGTCTAAAATTTTTTCAGCTAAAATCAAAAGCTCCTGAGGGCAGTTCTTTTCTACACTTATAGGAAAAAACATTGAATTTGTTAAATTAGAAAAGATAACAAAAAATATTACTCTATTGCTTGAAGATGTATTAACATAAATTTTAATATTCATATCATCAACTAACAAATCATTTTGCTTGTTTAATAAAACAAAACCAACAGATGTCAGCTCATTGTCACATTTTTCAAAACTTGCTTTTAAATTTTTTACAGAATTATTTTTTTCAAATAATTTTAGTAAATCTGATTTTATAGCATATATTTTTTCAATATTTTCCATATCTATTCTCCATAAAATTTTGTATATATATCGTTTAATAGAGTATTTATTTTTTGTTTTAAGTTGTTAAAATTATTATTTTTTTCAAATGTATCTTCATCCATATATAATGATTTTTTTATTTCAAGCATAAAGGAAACAACTTTTTCGTTTTTTTTATAATATTGCATTGGAACTATAGAACCTGAAAACGGAATATTAAATTCATATGAAAAATTATTTTTTTTACAAAAATCAACGATAATATTTGCAATATTTTGATTATAATGAAATTTATCAAAACCTATGCAAATATCTGGAGTGTTTTTATTACCAATTCCTAAAATATCAACATTACTTGAATAACTGTGTAAATCAATTATCACTGCTTTGTCATAGTTGTCTAAATTATTGTTTACGGATTTATTAAGTTTATTGTGATGAGGAAAATAAAACTGATTAAGCAAATTAATTTTTTCATTTTTTGTAGGGGTATTCCTAAGATCTTTACCATCATGAGTTTTTACATATATTACTCCCATTCCATATTTTGCTGCTGTTTCTATTGTGTCATCAATAAAGCGTTCTGTATCAACTACAATTCTAGAAACATCGGCTTGAATAACATCAATATAATTATGTTTATCAAACAGCTGCTCCACATATGTGTCAGACATAAGAATGGCTTCTTTTTCCAAGTCCTTCTCTGACAAAGAAAATTTAATATCCTTTGGTATAAATAATGAAGCATGTGGTATGTTTAATGTAATCATTCAAAACCTATTTATTCCTTAAGATTTTCTAAGATTATAGCTAAATTGATTTTTCCACATATCATTCATCTGTTTTGCAACGATATTTTTAGAATATGTGTTTTCTCTCCACGTTGTATTTATTTGGATCGTACGCCTACATTTATCTAATGCTGAATCCAAAATATTTTCTCTTCTATCATCAAGTACACTTAAACGCATATTTAGTACATCGTTTTCAGCATTTGATAATTCGTATTTATCATCTGTTCGGCCATCGCTAACCTCTGATACTCTTTTTTTTACCTCTGTCTCTGAAAGAGCATTATCTTTTTGATCTTTACCTTCTCTTTGCATATCTACTCTATCTTTTTCTGATAATGTACCTTTAGGTAAGATATAACCAAACCAAACCGCCTTACTTTTATCTCCAGGATAGTCCCAATTTTCTTCCCAGTGATGGGTTATAACATCAAATTTACTTTGATAATAGTTTTCATATGTCTCAGGAAGTGCATTTGCTATTCCTAAACAATCGTAATTTTCCAGAGCATAATCTAAAATCTTCTTCCCCAATCCTTTTTGAACAGAATAGAAATTACAAAATTCATTTGTACTTTTATTTATGCAAAAACCAGATAACCCATTCTGCGTAACATAACAACTGTAGTCTGAATAATCACTTTTTGCATCTAAATTATCTTTATATTTATCGTCATGTTGCTGCAAAATACTTACTAATTTTCCAAATGTACCTCCAGAGATTTCGATTAATTCTGTGTTGCCTTCTTCAGATATATTTTGAGTTTGGTTTCTTAACATATTTATTTTTAATAATTGCTCACTTAACCCTAGAAAAGTAAAATGTTCTTTAGACAAATTAATGTGCTCAACTAAATTGTATATTACACGATTTTCAACATTATTATCTTTTTCCATCATACTTCTCCTATTGGGGTTAAATTGCAATTATTTTTATTTATTTTTTCCAAAATCTTTTAAGAACTTAGTCATTGCAACACTCATCTCTGAAGCATTAGTTTTTTCTTTCTGTTTTTCATAATTTTCAGTTAAAACAAATTTAGTTATTTCTTTTTGATCTGCGTAACCTCCCCAAAAAGCAGTTCCACCTTCTATACCCAAACCGGCACCGCCTGTCCAACCTCCAAAATGATCATACAAGGTTTCTGTTTGATTTGGATCCCAAGGTGCCGGACGTTCACCTATTTTATTTCCTTGTAACTTACGACAAATATCTTCTGGTCCGAAATAGTTAGTTTCACCATCGCTTGAAGCAATTAGCAAATTTTGAGGTTTATTGGGATCAAACAAACGATCTGTAACAGTAGCTGTTTTAGAGTGTGGCATTTTAACAAATGTTACACCACAAAACTCTGTTGCATTAGCAATTGATTCTTCTGCTTGTTTTCTTGTTCTGGGGTAATTCCTTGTGCCGCTCTATCTTGGTAGCGAATCTGTGCGATTTCTTCTTTTGTAGCTCCCATTTCTAGCATTGCCGGAATATAACCTGAATCATTGGCAGCAATTAACTGCATTTTACGAGTTGGCTCAATACCCAACAAATCACAAACCTGCAAAATAGAAGCCGGTTTACTGGCATTCTCATTATGGTGATCAATATTAATAGTATTTTCCGGCAATTTAGAATCTATACCTAATTCAATAATAACCGGTGTTTTACCTTCTTTGGCTACTTTTTCAATTTCTTCTCCATATTTTGATGTTGTTGCTCCCCAACCCAGGTTAGAATCACTATAAGCAACACCTTGTTTATCCAATAAATCTTTAATGGTTTTCATTTCCAAATCATTACCGCCTAAGAAAAAATGCAAATTTTTGTTTTTCATGTTTTTATTCTCCTTATTGTCAATACCTTTTTTATCTGTGAAATTTGATGGATAACTTGAAGAAAGAACAACATCTTTCTTCTTTTGCTCATTATTAGAATGGTTATTTTGAGAAGTGGCTCTAAAATCACCTGCTTTTACAAAAAAACTTTTACCTGTAAGTTCTTCAATTTTTTTGATATTACTACCTCCTTTTCCAATAACTTTTCCAATCATTTCTGCCGGAACATAAAGAGTTAACTGTTTGTGAGGAATTTCTTTAATACGTTTTAGGTTAATCAGCAAAAACTTAGGATACTTCTTACTTCCAATATTGTTCGTGCTATATATCAGTCTTTCTGGTTCAAGTACCTTATATAAATTAGGAGATCTTCTTTCAATAGCTCGCAAATCTATAGTACCTCCCAATGTCGTAGGCAAAGACATAACTGCATAGTTTGGATTTCCTTGCTCTTCAAAAAAACAATCTACTATATTTTGTTTTTCTGATAAGCTATCTTTATATGTTTGAGCCAAAAGCTTACCCAACGTTTCTTTGTTTTCTTCTGTTACAAGCTGTGATTTTAAGCTTTCATAAGAGAATCTATCTAATAATTGTGGTAAATTTTTTATAATATATTTTTGGGGTATTTCTTGTAATTCACCTATGCTACATACTTTTATAGACCTATTCATATACTTACAAACTGCCTCTCCGACAGAACTTTTACCGTCTTCAGTATTAATAATAATTTCATCAAATCCCTCACCAAAATATTCTGTATAAATATGTTCTAATTCTATAATATTTTTCCTCATTGGATGTTTCATCTCATTTTCTATAACTTTACTTATAGCCTCATCATTATAAGCCTTTGGATGCTTAAAAAATAAACGTGAAGATATGCATGGATGTTTATCTAGAATTTGTTTTAATTCTTCATCTTTAATAGGCAATTGCAATAAAAAATAAGTATATGAAATATGGATCTCTTGTCCGCTATCACTAACACTCATAGGAAAAGCCTTTGAGAAATCATTCTTTTCAGGTTCTGCGATATCTATGTATTTTTGAAGGAGTTCCATTTTTCCTTCTTTGGTAAAATCTTTAACATTATTAATGAAGTATCTGCCTAATGCTGACAAAATAATATCATTTGTATCACCATTTAAATCTTCTAAAGCTATTTTTGACGCATCCACAACATTAGATTGTGCAAACTTGATTTCAGAAGTTTGCTTAGTGGACATCCTATGCGTATTAATTCCAAAAAGGATTTTTCTTCTTGCAACATCATTCAAATTCTTTATTTTACTAAATTTTTCCAAATCAAAATCTTTAGTTTTATTTAAATAGGCTAAAAATAATTCTACATTGACTTCTTTTGTGTAATCCGCGTCATTATAGAAATAGTTTGATACTCTTTGTTGTTTTGCTCGTTCAACATTATTTATTATGTGTGTAGAAGTTGTTGTTCTTATTCCGTCATATTCTCTTTTGGTCGTTGTTTTTGTTGTTGTTTTATCAATTTCATTAAAGAAAACATCATCAAGATTAGGAAATAAATAATCAGGAAAAGTTGTACCGTAATCTTCTTTTTGATATATGCGTACCCTCCCAAAAGAGGAAGAGCGTTCATGGGCGCCAAGAAAATAAGCTTCTATAATATTCAACGTTATTTTATCTGCGTCCAACTGAAGCTCTTGAGCAATACTTTCTATGGTTCTTTTCCCTCCAGAAATGTCTGTACTTACTCTTTTAGCTGCCTCCATTGCCATAGCTCTTCCTAATGCGTCTGACATTTTTCTTTCCTTTCATGTTTAGTACAAAAAATTAATTTGTCTTAATATTTGTGGCAAATTGATTTTTCATACTTGTTTTAAGTTAGGAAGAGTGCTGTCACAGCACTCTTCCTTATTTTATCTCAACTACTTCGCAAAGAAGTTTACGATGTAGTTGAGAACTGCTTTCTGGTCGCCGTAGCCGCCCCAGAAACCGGATGTAGGAAGGTTTCCACCAATCCAGCCACCGAAGTTGGAATATGTATCCCAACCTTCTGGGGTTTTACCCGTCTTCTCTCCCTGAAGAAGCTGGCACAACTCTCCGTTACCGAAGAAGTTGCTCTCGCCGTCTTCCGAAATAATCAACAAACGTTGTTCCTTTTCAGGGTTGAAAAGACGGTCACACACTGTGGCGGTCTTCGAGTGAGCCATTCGAATAATGGTCACACCGTTGACAGTCTCAGCTGCTGCGATGGCACGCTCAGCCTCTGCCTCCTGTTCAGGAGTGATGCCCTGAGCTGCTCGGTCTGCATAACGTACCTTAGCCACTTCCTCTGCTGTAGCTCCAAGAGCCAACATACCTGGGATATAACCACAGTCGTTTGCAGCGATGAGCTGTTGCTCACGGCTAGGCTCAACTCCAATCAGATTAAGAACCTGAAGAAGTGAAGCAGGCTTTCCTACGTTCTCATTGTGGTGATCCACAATAATAGAAGTGCTAGGCACCTCTATGTCGAGCGTAAGCTCAACGAGAACAGGAGCCTTGCCTTCAGAAGCCGCTTGTGCGATTTCTGAAGCATAAGCCGAAGCTGCAGCTCCCCAGCCTAGGTGGTTGTCTACAACCTCAACACCTGCCTCACGACAAGCGTTGATGATTTCAACCATCTCGCCGTCGTAACCGCCTGCGAAAACCACCTTGTTGTTGCTGTTGTTTGCTGTTGTCATAGTCTTTCCAGATTTTGACAACTTGAGATACTATATTTCACAACTCTTGTGTTTACTTAAACATTATCTGATTATATTTTGGAAATAAATTTTCGTTTTGGGTTTTGGGTCTTGATATCTCTAGATTTCAAGAGGGACGATTTAGCAACGTGTCCAGCATATAAGCCGAAAGGTTAATTCCTCTCTCATCAAAACTACTCTTTTTACTCTTCCATATAATCAACAATAATATCTTTCAATACAATCATTGTTTATTTTTAGTTTCTCAAGCCTCTCTCATAAATTGCATAACCTTTTATAAGAGAGATTAAACATAATTTACCGCACAAAAGAAAAAGATAATATCTTTCGTATGCCTGCGGGGCTATATAATCCTTGGTATAATGGAAAGTTTTAGAACAGCCAATTCTAAAACCAAATATATATAGCCACCGTAGGGTGGTAAAATATGTCCTTTCGGTAATAATAAACATATCTATATATTGCAATTATTAATATATCATATTTTTACGTGTCTTGCAATAACAATCAACATAGGTGGATGTAAGGGGGAGTATATCTTATATTATTAGCTGGATTTTTAGGGAGAAGTTTATTATTAATGAGAGATAAGAAAGTTTTTCAAAAACTACGGATAAGGTTAAAATGAAAAATATTACTGAACTTACAATTGAAGAAGCTAAAAATGAACTTGAGTATCTGGCTCAAGAGTTAGCTAAAGCTGATGTGGCATATTATCAAAATGATGATCCTTATCTTAATGATGCAGAATATGACAGGCTCAAACACCGCAACCTTGACATTGAAGCCAGATTTCCGGAATTGATTCGTGCTGATAGTCCATCTAAAAAAGTGGGAGCTAAAGTTAAAAGCGGGTTCTCTAAAGTTAGCCATAGTTTTCCGATGTTGTCTCTCGGAGATGTATTTTCTTTGGAGGAAGTTGAAGACTTTATTATGGGGGTTAAGCGATTTCTTAATACTGCCGAAGATATATCTTTCATGAGTGAACCCAAAATTGACGGACTATCGTTCTCTGCACGCTATGAAAATGGTGTATTCGTTAGAGGAGCTACTCGCGGAGACGGAACTACCGGTGAAGATATTACCGAAAATCTTAAAACTATCAAACAGCTTCCGCAAAAAATTGAAAATGCGCCTGCCGTCTTAGAAATACGCGGTGAAGTTTATATGTCTAAAGCAGACTTTTTGGAGCTAAATGAACGCTACGAACAAAACAATAAAAAAACTTTTGCTAATCCAAGAAATGCTGCCGCCGGATCACTCCGTCAACTTGATGCTAAAATTACGGCAGAAAGAAATTTAAGTTTATTTGCTTATACTTGGGGTGAGGTTTCCGAAAAACTTTGGACAACTCAAGAAGAGTTTTTTGAATATTTAAAAAAATGGGGATTTCCGGTTAATCCTAATAATAAACTTTGTCATAATATTAAAGAACTGGAAGATAATTTTAATCAAATCATGCAAATCAGATCCTCCCTCCCCTATGATATTGACGGTATGGTATATAAAGTTAATTCTATTGCTTTGCAAGAAAGGTTAGGCTTCCTGACACGCACACCTCGTTGGGCAATTGCTCATAAATTTCCGGCAGAGCAAGCTATCACTAAGATTAACAATATCAGAATCCAAGTCGGACGTACCGGCGCGCTTACGCCTGTTGCAGACTTGGAACCGATTAATGTTGGCGGAGTTATTGTTTCTCATGCAACTTTGCATAATGAAGACGAATTAAAACGAAAAGATATTAGAATTGGCGATACCGTTATTGTACAACGAGCCGGAGACGTGATTCCGCAAGTGGTGCAAGTGGTCTTGGATAAGAGAAACCCTGAAGCAAAAGAATTTGAATTTCCGCATAATTGTCCGATATGCGGCGCTCATGCAATCAGAGAAGAAGATGAAGCAGTACGCAGATGTACCGGCGGATTATCTTGTCCGGCGCAGGCAATTGAACGATTAATTCATTTTGTATCTCGTGATGCTTTTGATATTGCCGGACTTGGCAACAAAATTATTGAAGATTTTTATAATGAGAAAATATTAATGAATCCTGCCGATATTTTTACACTGGAAGAACGTAATCAAGGAGGAGATGATTTATTTTCTACCGGAAACGGACTGCATTTGGAAAGAAAAGAAGGATGGGGAAAAAAATCAGTTGATAATCTGTTTAAGGCAATTAACGAAAAACGAAAAATTTCGTTACCTCGCTTTATATATGCTTTAGGTATTCGTCAGGTTGGTACGGCTACATCATTATTATTGGCAAAAAATTATAATAATTTTACAAATTTTATGAATGACATGGTAGCTAAAGAAACTGCCAAGTTGGTTGCTATTGACGGAATTGGTGCTTCTATGGCGACAGATATGGTTGAATTTTTTCAAGAACCTCATAACTTAGATATAATAAAAAAACTATTACAACATATTGCCGTTGAAGAATTTATTGATACATCAAGAAACGATACACCATTGTCAGGTAAAACAGTTGTTTTTACAGGCACACTGGAAAAAATGACAAGGGCGGAAGCTAAAGCTATGGCTCAAAAAGCCGGAGCAAAAGTATCGGGATCAGTTTCGGCAAATACTGATTATGTGGTTATTGGTGCTGAGGCCGGTTCTAAAGCTACAAAGGCTAAAGAACTCGGCATTAGCATCATCAGTGAAATTGATTTTATGAGTCTAATCGGCTAAGCTGGTGCTTTTTTGTTACGAACAATTTCTAACACCCCATTTTGAACGATGATATCTGCGGTATCATTATCATTAATTTCTCCGTCCAAAATCTTAAGTGCCAATTTATTTTCTATTTGATTTTTGAGCAACCTTTTCAATGGGCGCGCTCCATAAACGGAATCATAGCCATTGTTTACAATCCATACAAAGGCAGTATCTGTAACTCGTAAATGAATATTACGAGTTAGCAATCTTTTTTCAATATTGGCAACCTGAATTTTGGCGATATCCTTAATATTGCTCTTATCAAGCTTATGGAAAATACTTATCTCGTCAATACGATTTATAAATTCCGGACGAAATGAGTTTTTAACAATATCCATAACCTTAGCTCTGATTTGTTTACCATCATCGGCTCCGGTTGCTGATGATAAGATATCTGATCCTAAATTAGATGTCATTATAATGATCGTGTTTTTGAAATCAACAGTACGTCCTTTGCCATCGGTCAGACGTCCGTCATCCAAAACTTGCAATAAAATATTAAAAACGTCGGGATGAGCTTTTTCTACTTCATCAAATAATATAACTTGATATGGACGACGACGAATTGCCTCGGTTAAAAATCCTCCTTCATCATAACCAACATATCCAGGAGGAGAACCGATTAATCTGGCAACGGCGTGTTTCTCCATATATTCAGACATATCAACTCTTAAAAGAGCGGTTTCATCATTAAACAAAAACTCAGCTAAGGCTTTGCTTAATTCTGTTTTGCCAACACCGGTAGGTCCTAAAAATAAAAAAGATCCGATCGGTTGTTTGGCATCGGAAATACCCGCCCGTGAACGACGAACGGCATTAGATACTGCGCTAATGGCTTCCTTTTGTCCGATAACTCTCTTACTTAAAAACTCTTCCATGTGCAGAAGTTTTTCTCTTTCTCCTTCCAACATCTTGTCAACCGGTATGCCTGTCCACTTAGATACAACAGTAGCGATATTCTCATCAGTTACCGTTTCGGAAAAGCTGTTTTTGCGTTGTTCCGTCTGTTCTTCAATAGATTTGATTTTGTTTTCCAATTCAGGAATAACACTATATTGAAGTTCTCCGGCTTTTTCAAACAAGCCTTCACGTTTAGCAATCTCAACTTCTATTTTGGCTTTATCTAATTTGTCTCGTAATTCCGTAAATTCCGCTAAACCTTGTTTTTCTGATTTCCATTTATTTTCCAAAGTTTTAGCTTTAGCTTCCAGACCGGTTATTTCATAACTGATTAAGTCAACGCGTTCTTTAGATTTGGAATCTGCCTCCTTCTTTAGTGCTTCTCGTTCAATCTTAAGCTGCATAATCCTTCTATCCAGTTCATCCAAATCTTCGGGTTTAGAATCTATAGACATACGTAAAGAACTGGCAGCCTCATCCATTAAGTCAATTGCTTTGTCAGGCAAAAAACGGTCACTAATATAACGATCAGATAATGTTGCTGCGGCAATTAAAGCATTATCAGCTATTTTAACACCATGATGAAGTTCAAATTTTTCTTTGATACCTCGCAAAATGGAAATTGTTTCTTCAACGTCAGGTTCACCTACATAAACGGCCTGAAAGCGCCTTGCTAAGGCGGCATCCTTTTCAACATATTTTTTATATTCATTTAAGGTCGTTGCACCAAGACAATGTAATTCCCCTCTTGCCAAAGCCGGCTTTAATAAGTTAGAGGCATCCATAGACCCTTCAGAAGCACCGGCCCCGACCAAGGTGTGCATTTCATCAATAAAAAGAATAATTGTGCCATTTGAGGCTTCTACATCTTTTAGGACAGCTTTAAGGCGCTCCTCAAATTCTCCTCTAAATTTTGCACCGGCAATTAAAGCGCCTAAATCCAGCGCCAAAAGTTTTTTATCACGTAAACTTTCCGGAACATCATTATTGACTATACGTATAGCCAAACCCTCAACAATTGCTGTTTTTCCGACACCCGGTTCTCCGATTAAAACCGGATTGTTTTTAGTTCTGCGTGACAATACTTGAATAGTACGACGAATCTCTTGTTCTCGTCCGATAACCGGATCAAGTTTACCCTCTTTAGCCTTTGAGGTTATATCTATAGTAAATTTTTTTAAGGCTTCAAAATTGTCTTCGGAACTTTCCGAATCTGCCAGCCGACCTTTGCGATAACCATTAATTGCTTGGTTAAGTTTTGCAGCTTCTACACCGGATGAATGCAAAATATCATAAGCTTCATTGCCGGCAACAATGCTTAATGCTTGTAATAAGCGCTCAATAGTTACAAATTTATCATTAGC
This sequence comes from Alphaproteobacteria bacterium, assembly GCA_017457005.1. Taxonomy (GTDB): domain Bacteria; phylum Pseudomonadota; class Alphaproteobacteria; order RF32; family CAG-239; genus CAZU01. The sequence goes on from JAFTII010000015.1 coordinate 12,496, forward strand.
TTGGGAAGCCAAAGTTTCGGCTGACATCATTACCGTTGTAAATTCTTGGCTCATAAGACTTTGCACGGATGCTCCGGCAACTTGAGGAAGTTTGGCAATGGCATTATCCGTTTTATTGACAATCTGAGAATAATTACCACCTGATTGTGTAATTAACAAGCGAATTACATCATGCTTACCGTTTGTTAAAACCTTAAGCAAATGTAGTGGCGTTATATATTGATTTTTATTGGTTGCTGCCAATTTTATAACAGCTTCAATTGTTTCTTTTGATCTGGTGGTAAGTTTGTCAAAATCCATGATTATGCCCTCCTGATATATTTAATATAGGAAGTAACACCACCATAAATCAAGTTTATATTTTATTTTTTTATTAAATCAATAACCGTTATTTCTGATGGAGCAAATAAACGCATATTAGGTCCCCATGTACCGGCACCATTAGATACATGAAGTTTTATGCCATTAACATCGTAATCTCCGCTAAGATATTGGTTAGCTTTCTTTACAAAGATATGGAAAGGGAATATTTGTCCTCCGTGAGTGTGACCTGATAGCATCATTTGAAAGTTGAAACTACTGATAGAATTGGCTAACTCAGGATTATGAGAAAGCAGAATTTTATATTGTTGCTGATTGCTTCCGGCTAAAGAATGACTAAAGTTAACATTTAATGATGGGTTTGAATTAGCGGTAAACGCATCAGGGATACCGGCAATGAAAATATCATTAGCAACGGTCACACCTTTATTAAACAACACTTCAAATCCCATTTTGCCGTATTGGTAAATCCAAGAATTAAGACCATTATAAAATTCATGATTACCGATAGAAGCATATATTCCATACGGCGCACTTAAATATTGTAGGGCAGCAAGATGTTCATCCACTACTCCGACATCATCATCACCGATATCTCCGGTCAGAACTATAATATCCGGATTCAAGCTATTAACGGCTTCTACCACACGGTGTACTCGGTTAACCGAAGTTGTGCGATTAATATGCAAATCTGATAACTGAACTAAACGTAAATCTTTTTTGATTAAAGGCGTTTCTACTTTTACTTCTTTTATTGCTGGTACTTTAGTTCCGTTATAAACGGCATAGGAACAAATTGCGATAGAAATCAAAACCACAATAAGATTCGCATAACCTAACACACTAATGTTTTTAGGATTAATACTCCAACCATCCATACCCATTGCACGAGCAGATCCATATACAGCGTACCATATCATATCTCTAATCAATAATAAGCAAAAAAGTATAAACACAAAACCTAAAAGAGTATAGCCGATACTATGAGCTAAAGAGTATGCTCCAGCACCAATACCGCGATAATGGCGCAATGATGTAATAATAACAGGAGAAACCCAACCAAAAACGACAATTAAAGAAATAATGATTTTGCTTATAAGCTTAAAATCACTATAACCGACTAACGTTTTGATGGTTATTGAGGCACATGCTATGGCAATAATTAAATATGCAACAAAAAACACTGAGTATCTCCCCTATTATACAATCCTATTGCGCTACAGCTTCAGCTTTCGGTTTGCGTGGTGTTCTGGTTTTGGTACGCACTTCCGATACCGGTTTTTCGGAATCGGCAGCGTTAATTTCAATTATTTTAAAGCGACGCTTAGGAGCTTTGGGGGTTACATCCTCCGCAACAGCTTCAACATCTTCTTTAGGCGCTTCGGCAACCGGAGTTTTTTCAACCTCAACGGACGGTGCAATATTTTCTTGCAACTCAGATGAATTTTCTTCTTTATTGGAAAAATTATTACGCTGATTCTTACGTTCATTAATTTCTGTTACAATTTTCCGATAATGTTCAGCATACTGACGAAAATTTTCAGCTTCTACATAATCGGCATTACCTTGAGCCTCTTTTGCTAACTCATTATATCTTTTTATAAGGTCTAAAGCGGTACCGCTTATTTTTCCGGCAACACTAATGCTGTCAAACTTATAGTTAAGTGAATAGATTTGATTATTATAATTATTAGATGAACGATATTTATTATTTTTTTTCATATATTTTACCATAAATACAAGTCCCAAAATATGGGACGAATTAAAACAAAAAAACAAAACTGTTTTGATTGGAATTACTCGCAATGCCGAATCAAATACAAAAACGCATTGCGCTAAACATTAGCAATCATACACAACTATTTTATAATTGCAATCTATTTTTTAAAAGTTATACAACGTTGAATGCCTGACAAGTCATTAAAACTTTGCTCATAATATAATCCTTGCCGGCTAAAGATATCAATAACATCTGCTCCTTGTCCTTCACCAATTTCAAGAAACAGCATTCCTCCCGTTTCTAATAATAGGGGAGCTATTTCTGCAATGCGACGGTAACTGGCTAAGCCGTCCGAACCACCATCTAATGCTAACATCGGATCATATCCGCTGACTTCTCGGGCAAGAGTTTTTATTTCATTCGTATTGATATATGGCGGATTACTCACAATCAAATCAAATTTTCGGTTAAAATTATTATTAAAATCATTATCAAACCAATCAGCGCAACGCAACTTAATACGGGATGAGACACCTATATTTTCAGCGTTTCTTTGAGCAATCTGTAATGCCTGCGGCGAAATATCAACCCCCTCTCCGTCAGCATGCTTCAGCTCGGCCAAAATACTTATAATGATACATCCTGATCCGACCCCTAGTTCCAAGATATGATTATAATTATTGTTTTGTGCGGCTTTAATTGCGTTTTCAACTAAAATTTCCGTATCCGGTCGGGGTGTCAAAACATCGGTACTGACACTAAAATCATATTTATAAAAGCCTCTATAGCCGAGAATCTTATCAACCGGTTTGTGTTGCTTACGTTCAGAAATCATAAATTTGAACTTTGCAAACTGCTCACGGCTGATGTCCATTTGATTGCGAGGCATGGTCTTAATATCTGTACCTGTTGCTGCGGACAAAAGCAAACGCAATTCAAAATCATCAGTTTCTATTCCTGATGAAACCAACTCTGATTTTGTTTCTGCTAAAATTGATTTGATGGTTATTAACATAGACTTCTAGTGTCTGGTATTTTCAGAATTATTCTGAAGAGCGGGACGTTCATCGTTACCGCTTTTTAGATTACGTAATTTATCCAAGCGGTTTTCCATACGATTATTAAATGAAGCGGAATCCAGACCCAAACAAACCTTATCTTCATAGGATAGAAGATGATATTTATAGTTTGTTGTGTCAGGCTCTGCAATCATTATTTTCTCCGGATATTTTTATTACTATATCACTTTTGAGAACTAATTGCAACTAAAACTAATGATTTTAGTTTGTCAAAAGCATTTTTTTCTATTTGGCGTATTCGTTCTCGGCTTACATTAAATTTAACTCCGATATCTTCTAATGTTTGCGGAGTATCGGTCAACATCCGATTACGAATAATATATTGTTCGCGCTCATTAAGCTGCTCAAGGCACTGTTGCATAATTTTTGTACGGTAAGCAGCCTCTTGCCTGCGTTCTAAGGTTGCTTCAATATTTTGACTACGATCAATTAAAAAGTCTATTTTTTCATTTTCTTCATCATCACCGACAGTAACATTTAATGATTTATCGCCACAAAGACGACCATTCATTTCCTTAACTTCGGTTTCTTCAACCACTAACTCTTTGGCAATTGACTTCACAACTGCAGGATCCAGCTCTTTGTTATCAAAAAGCCCCAAACGTGCCTTGATACGAGATAAGTTATAAAATAATTTTTTCTGTGCTGCTTTAGTGCCGATTTTAACCAATGACCAAGAACGTAATACATAATCATTAATAGCGGCTTTAATCCACCATATTGCATAAGTGGCCAGACGAACTTTTTTGCTTAAATCAAATTTTTTGACGGCTTGCATTAAACCGATATTTGCTTCAGAAATAATGTCCGCTAAAGGCAGACCATAACGGCGATACGTAAATGCTATTTTGGCAGCCAAACGTAAATGTGAGGTAACCAAGATATGTGCTGATTGCATATTACCGTTTTGCTGAAAATCATTTACCAGTTCCTGTTCTTGCTCTTGAGTAAGTACGGGGATCTTTTTTATTTGTTCCAAATAAGATACTAAACTATTGTCATTTACCAATGCCGGTAAATTTGATGATTTTTTGACAACTAATTCAGAACCTGTACTCATTATAAAATTGTGCCTTTTGTTTATTAACGAATCTTAATATATGTTCCCAACTAAAAAAAACAAGTCTATAGCAGGAAAAATTATATTATATTTTTTTATTGGCAATTGCAAGAGCGTTTTTATTTTTTATATATAAATTTAACCGAATCAGTCAAATGATAGTTTATTAATCTTACCAAAATATCAGTATCGGAATATTTTTGCAGGAGCAAATAAACACGGCGTTTCAGAACAGGATTCTCACTTACACAAATACGAAAATCATCATTCTGATATTTGCCGTTAAATTTCTCGGTAATCAGAATATTAGCGACCATACGATTGTCTTTATAAGAAAATTTTTCTGTTTTTTGCTCAAAGAATGAACTAAGATTTTTTTGCGCCAACAAACGATGACGAAGTTCAATAATATTTTCTTTAGTCATTTCTTTTTCATATTCGGCGATTGCCTCTTTGGTCTTTGCTAACAATTGCGTATCATTGCAAGCTGGAAACTCAACCTTAAAAGTTTGCTCGGGTTGAGGTTCCTCGCTTTCAATAATTTTAATGACTTCAGTCGTATTGCCATAAATATCGTACTTGGGCAGATCTTCTGCATAAACAATTCTGCTACATACAGCCAGTAAAAACCCAAGCAGATATTTCATATCATTCTCCTAGAAATTAACAGACTTAGGGGTACGAGGGAACGGAATAACATCACGAATATTGCCGATACCGGTAATAAGCATCATCATCCGCTCAAATCCGAGTCCGAATCCGGCGTGTGGAACAGAACCGTAACGGCGAGAGTCCAAATACCAACTGTAATCATCTTCGGTCATGCCGTTTTCACGTATTCTTTGCACCAAAACATCATAGCGCTCTTCACGTTGAGAACCGCCAATCAATTCTCCAATTCCGGGAACCAATACATCCATAGCGGCAACTGTGCGATTATCATCATTCAAGCGCATATAAAACGCTTTTATCTCTTTAGGATAATCCCTAACAATAACCGGACGCTTAAAATGTTGCTCCGCCAAATAACGCTCATGTTCAGTTTGCATGTCAATTCCGAATTCCGGTTTATATTCAAATTTATGCCCTGATTTTTGCATAATCTCAATTGCTTCGGCATAAGTGATACGGGCAAAACCGTTATCAACTATATTATGCAATTTATCTAACAGCCCCGGTTCAACAAATCGGTCAAATAAAGCCAATTCATCCGCACAGGTATTCATCACATAGCCAATGCAGAACTTAACCATGTCTTCAGCCAAATCCATGTCATCAAAAATATCGGCAAAAGCCATCTCCGGTTCAATCATCCAAAATTCTGCCGCATGACGGGTAGTATTAGAGTTCTCGGCTCTAAATGTCGGACCGAAAGTATAAATATCACCCAAAGCACAGGCATACATTTCTCCGTTTAATTGACCGGAAACCGTAAGTCTGGCTTCTTTGCCGAAAAAGTCTTGAGAATAATCAATCTTACCGTCTTTAGTGCGAGGCGGATTACTCATATCCAACGTTGTGACCTGAAACATCTCCCCTGCACCTTCACAATCAGAAGCAGTAATAATAGGAGTATGTACATAGCGGAAGCCACGTTCATTAAAAAACTTATGAATTGCATAAGATAGTTCTGAACGAACTCTAAATGCTGCGCCATACTTATTAGTACGAGGGCGCAAATGTGCAATAGTACGTAAGTATTCATCGGTGTGTTTTTTCTTCTGAAGAGGAAAGTCTTCAGGTGCCAAGCTATATATTTCAATATCTTGAGCGGTTATTTCATATTTTTGGTTGCCGCCTTGAGATTCTATCAGCGCGCCCTTAACCGCAACCGATGATCCGGTAGTAATCTTTTTGATATCATCATAATTAGGCAAATTATTATTAGCAATAACCTGTATATTTTTTAATGATGAACCGTCATTTATTTCAATAAACGAAAAATCTTTTGCATCACGGCGAGTTCTAACCCAGCCTTTTACCAAAACCTCCGGCAAAGGCTTATCTGAAGCCAATAATTGCACAATCTTAGTTCTTTTTATCATTATTATTTATCCTTCTTATATTTTCTAACAGGTTATGTTCTTGTTTCTTGGGCGCAATATATTACAATTTTATACAGATGTCCAGCATTGACAAATATTATTCTACAGATTAAATTTTATATATATTTTTAGAAAGGAAAGCAAATGAAAAAACAACTATCTCTTTTAGCATTACCATTAATAATGTTATCTGCGGCATGTACGGCTGATATCGGCGCAAATGACTATTATGCCTCCAGTGCAAACACCGTAAATGCGGTTAAACCTTGTACGGTTGTCAGCTTAAGACCGGTTACCGTAAAAAGTAATGATAATAATGCAGGAAGTTTATTTGGAGCTGCTGCCGGAGGTGTAGCAGGCTCTACCATCGGCGGAGGGGATACCGCACATATTTTGGGAGCAATAGGCGGTGCTTTGGTTGGAGGCATTGCCGGTGATGCCGCACAAGCGGAGTTATCACGACAAACCGGATTTGAATATATTGTGCGCCTTGATAACGGCAATATGGTTACTGTTGTTCAAGGTAATGATGTTTATATCCAACCCGGACAACGTTGTATGGTTATTTATGGACGACAAGCGCGAGTTGTTCCCTACGGACAATAATAAAAAGACTAAAGCCACTTACATAAAGTGGCTTTTTTATTTTATCACATTACCACGCACTATCCGGCTAAGGAGTGGTTTCGTTATTGGTAACTTGGGTACTATCAAAAATTGCCTCGTAAGCTGTTAATGATGTCGGCATAACAGGAGCAGAACCACTCAAACCGGAGCAAAATCTAAACATTCTGGTTGCACTTTGTAAACCTTCAGGTAATTCAGGAAGATTTCCTATAAGTCCGGAACAACTATTAAACATATCAGTGGCATCTGTCAAACTATCAGTGATTAGAGGTAACGGTCATTGTTCGTGTTATTCGGACAATCTTTAGAAAAAGATACTCCGGACAAGCCGGAGTATGATAAAATAAAAAACAATTCTCAAAATAAAACCGCTCATTAGAGCGGTTTTATTTTTTATACAGTTGCCGGTTTCAGCTTAGGTTTTGGGGTTTTCTTAGTTGCTGTTTTTTTAACCGGTACTTTTTTTACGGGTGTCTTTTTCGGTTGTGCTTTTTTAGGTGCTTTAGCAACTTCTTTCTCCGGTTTTACGCTCTCCGGAGCAGAAATTATGACTTCTGCTTCTTGAACAAGATCTTTAACCGGTTTATAATTAGCAAAGCCTAAACGATGATTATTTACATAAGTTACATTAAAGCAAATAAAAACAAACATAGAATAAGTTGTTACAAGTATGTGGGTATATGGACACGGCGCACTTAAATAATGCAACAATACATAAGGAAAATAGACAAGAACAGCCACAAAAAGCCATTGACTATACGGTTGAGCCGTATATTTAACAAACTCTTTCCATGAAGGAACTTTGTTTTGAATTATCAACGGTAAAATAATATTTAATCTGGCCATTACATAAAATCCGCTGGGAATATTTAATAAAACAGCACAAGCCAAGCTCCAAAATGCAGACATACCGCATAATAAAAATAAATATTGGAACAAATAAATTGGAAGGGTACCAATTATACCTATCAAAATTTGTGCCAACAAATAAATAACAAAAGCATTAATGTTGCTTAGCGGATTAATAATATTGTATTGAAACAATTTGCGATAAATTGAAATATCCGTTGCAGCATTAACAAGAGGCATTAACAACATAATTGCATAAGAGCAATAAATTATTTTTGATGCCGGCTGAAAATATAAATTAGCAACTGACAATACCAATAAAGGCAAAGACAAAATGAAAATGGTTTTAAATTGTTTGAAAAACAATTTATATGAATCAATGATTGTGGTAAGCATAAAAACCTCCTGTTAAATTATTATGTAATAATTTAATCATAAATATATGATTTGTCCATATTTTATTTTAAACCCGGACGCAACCTGCTCTCTATATCCTTAAAATACCTTACGGTATCTGATTTTAATTCATTAGTTGCTTGTTCATCACATACAATTACAGAATGTTGGTGCATTTGTAAAATACTTATGGGCCACATGTGATTTATGCTTCCTTCTACAGCATGATGAATAGCACGAGCCTTTTTATCTCCGGTTGCCAATATCATCACCTCATCAGCATCCGTAATTGTTCCGATACCGACAGTTAATGCTGAAGTCGGGACTTTATTTCTGTCATTGTTAAAAAATCTGGAATTAGCATCTATGGTTTCGGAAGTCAGTGTTTTTACTCTTGTACGGGAAGTAAGAGAAGACCCAGGCTCATTAAACGCAATATGCCCGTCAGAGCCGACACCGCCGATAAACAGATGTATTTTGCCATAACTTTGAATCATGTCCTCATAATGAGAACATTCTTTTACGTAATCTTTAGTCAAACCATTTAATAAGTGTACATTGCCCTTAGGAATATCAATATGATTGAAGAAATTATGATACATAAAATAATGATAACTTTGTTCATCATTAGGGCCTAAACCAATATATTCGTCCATATTAAAAGTCACAACATTAGCAAAAGATAATTTGCCTTTTTGGTGCATTTTTATTAATTCTGCATACATACCAAGAGGAGTTGATCCGGTACACAAACCTAAAACAAAAGGCTTTTTGGCGGTCGGACGAAATGAATTTATACGATATGCCACATAGTTAGCAGCCCAAACCGAGCATTCATCATAGTTATCTTTAATTATTAAGCGCATGGTGTTTTTCCTTTTATTGGTTTTCCGTTAATAAATGTATATACTAAGTTTAAGTCCTTATCTAAAACAGTAATATCAGCTTTTTTGCCGGATAATAATAAACCGATATCTTGTTGGTGCATGATTTGTGCCGGATTGGTACATGCCATTCTGGTAACCTTCTCTATCGGAATTCCATAGGAAACCAAATTGCGTACCGCATCCAACATTGAAATTGCCGACCCGTTAATGACATTATCTTTTTTACGATAAAAAACTTTATCTAAATATAATTCAGAATCGGCAGGAAGATTGGTTTTTGCCGGAGGCAAAGCATCGGTTATTAAAACAATTTGACTTAGAGGTTTACTCTTAAGAAGTAAATGAATCAAATGAGGATTAACATGGACACCGTCACCGATTATCTCACAGGATATTTCCGGATGGATTAAAGCAGCTCCGACAACTCCGGGTTCGCGGTGATGCATAGGACGCATTGCATCAAAGAGGTGAGTCACGTGCATAATATTAGCTTGCATTCCCTCTATCATTTGTTCATAAGTTGCATTAGTATGTCCGGCTTGCAGAATTATTCCTTTTTTGGTGCAATACAGAGCAAGTTCTCTCATATTTTTCAGTTCCGGTGCAACCGTCATATTAACAATTTGTTTTTTAGAGGCCTTCCACAATCTGTCCATAAGCTCAATATCAACAGGACTGATACCATCTTGTGCTTGTGCGCCGATTTTTTCCGGAGATAAAAAAGGACCTTCTAAATGAATACCTATTATTTTAGCCCCCTTCTCTTTACCCATTGCTTTTACAATTGCTTTTATTTTTTTGATTAGCAATTCCTCTGAACTGGTGCAACATGTGGGAATAAAAGAGGTTACTCCGTATAACGGAAGAATCTCCGACATTTTTAGAATTGATTTGTAGTCGGCGTCATCAGCTCCAAAGCCGCCAATCCCATGGATATGAGTATCTACAAAACCGGGAAGAATATAAGCTCCGTTCATATCAATTATTTTTACTTTAGGAGAAAACTTTTTGCGTTTGAAGCGTTCTTCGTTGTACACATCTGCTATTTTATCATCTTTGATATATACAGCACAGTCTTTCATAACTGACAGTCCGGTTAAAACCGTTGCATTGTGCAAACAATAGGCGTGTTTCATAATACAAAATCCCGTAAAGTTTTATGTTGTATTTATTATCGTGATTAAAAGTAAAATTATCGTAAAGTTCTATGAGTTACCGACACAAGAATTATCTCGGTTACGCGTTTTTATTAAAGATAAAACTATACCGCCCGCTAAAAGAGAAAAAGTAATAGCCAATGAAACTACCGGGATAATCTTTATTCCCAATAAAGGCATAAAAATTTTGGATCCAACAAAAATAAGAATTATTGCTAAAGCAGGTTTAAGATAAACAAAACGACATACAGCGGCAGCCAACAAAAAATAAAGTGAACGCAATCCCAATATAGCAAAAATATTGCTGGTATATATTATGAACAAATCTTGTGTTATCAAAAAAATGGCGGGTATGCTGTCTATTGCGAATATAACATCCATAAGCTCAATCATTATCAGTGCAAAAAACAATGGTGTCATATAATGTTTTCCACGCAATTTTACAAAAAAGCATTCATCATAAAGTTTTTGCGTAACATGAATGTGCGAAGAAACAAATTTAAATAATTTTGTTTCCGTAAATTTTTCTTCATTATTTTTATGAAAGAGCATTTTGACACCGGTATATACCAAAAATACCGAAAATACATATAAAACCCAATGAAAATTACTCACTAAACTTTCACCGAGTACAATCATAATTGCACGCATTACAATTGCGCCTAAAACACCCCAAAATAAAACACGATGTTGATATATATCCGGAATATTTAAGCTTGTGAATATTAGTGATATTACAAAGATATTGTCCATAGAAAGGCTGAATTCCACCAAATATCCGGTATAAAACAGCATACCCTTATCAATGCCTTTTTCATAAATAACAAACAAACCGAAAAGTATGGCTATAAAGACATACGATGTACAAATTTTCAGTGTACTTTTTATATCGGTTTTTGCACAATGGCGATGAAAAACAAATAAGTCTAATATCAGTATAGACATTACTATAAATGCAAATATCCCCCACATAACTGAAGCAGGAATTTGCACCGGATTAGCAATAAGATTATTAATATACTCTATCAAGACTAAAACTCTATTCTGATAATTACACGACGATTTTTAATTCTGTTTTCAGGAATCGGCTCGCCATAAGGGTTCAGGTTGGGATACGCAGGAGAAATACCGGCTAATCCTACAGCCTTAAAACGACTGTTATCCATTCCGTTAGATATCATCGTACGAACGACCGCTCCAGCTCTTGCCGCTGATAACTCCCAGTTAGACGGGAGCTCTGCTATTTTGGACTCACTTGTATCGTCGGTATGCCCTTCCACAGATATTCTGAAACGGCGATATTTATTTGAATCCAGCAAATGAGATATTTTTTTAATAACAGGATAAGCTTCATTTTTAATATTAACACTACCTTCATCAAAAAGATTTATGGTGGTCATTTCTAAAGTTGCTCCTTGAGCATCTGAAGATATAATGACACCATCTTCTTCTAATTGTAAATCTTTAGCATCATTCAGAAAATTTATAATTGTACCGCTTAACGGATCACTGGTTATGTTACTGAAAGCTGCTGCCAAAGCGTATTGAATTTGAGCGGCTTTATTTTTATCCAAACTTGATGATGCAAACAACACAATAAACAAGGCCAAAAGAAGTGTCAACAAATCCGAATAAGGAATGAGCCAAGTTTCATCAGGGTGTTCTTCATGATGTGGTGTTGCCGGTTTCTTTTTAACCATTGGTGCCATTTGTTTGCTCCTTATTATTCTTTTTCACGCAATGATTTGCGCTCTGACAAAGGTATAAATGCTTGCAAACGAGACTCCATAGCGATGGTTGAGGCGCCCTCCTGCAAAGCCAAGGCTCCTTCCAAAACCATTTTGCGAATTTCAACTTCTTCGGCATTAATTTGTTTGAGCTTGTTTGCAAACGGGTGCCAACAAACATAACCGGTAAAGATACCCAATAGCGTAGCCACAAATGCTGCAGCAATAGAATGCCCCAACTGATCAATATCACTCAAATTACCCAAAGCAGCAATCAATCCGATAACCGCACCCAACACACCCAAAGTAGGTGCATACATTCCGCATTGGGCAAAAATTTGCGCACCGGCACGATGACGTTCTTCCATCTGTTTAATTTCCGAATCCACAACAGTATTGATAAACTCGCCATTAAATCCGTCAGCAACCATAGTTAAAGTAGAACGAATAAAAGGATCTTCAATTTCATTAGCACGTTTTTCAATAGCCATAACGCCTTCTTGTTTAGCAGATTTGGCTACAGATACGAACAATTCCAGCACTTCTTGTTTTTCAGGAAATTTTCTGCCAAAAAATATAATTTTTATCAGAGTGGGAAATTTTTTTATATCTTTCATTGGAAAGGCATTAAATATTGCGGCAGCGGTTCCGGCAAAAATAATTAAAAATGCAGCCGGATTAATTAACGCATGAGGATCAGCCCCTTTGAGCGCCATACCCACACCAACTGATGCAATTCCGCCAATAAAACCAATAAACGTAGATTTTTCCATTTCGTTTCTTCCTATAGTTACTATCATTGTAATTATAGGAAATATGTTTTAATTTTAGGTTAAAATTACTGTTCGCAACCGGAAAATTTGAAACGCTCGGCAACAGGAATAAAAGTTTTCGGATCAGCTTTATCAACAATTTTTCCAAAGGGCATTTGTGCAGACAACTGCCAACTGTCAGGAATTGCAAATTCTTGCTTCAGCTGTGTATCTATGAGCGGATTATAGTGTTGCAAAGAAGCTCCTATTCCATTTTCAGCAAGACTGCTCCAAACAATGAACTGCAACATTCCCTGCGAATGTTCTGCCCAAACAGAAAAATTATCTTTATATAAAGGGAAACGATCCTGCAACTCACGAGTAACCTGAGAATCGTTAAAAAACAATATTGTTCCAAAGCCTGCCGCATATGAAGATATTTTATCTTGTGTTTTGGAAAGCTGCGAAGCAGGTGTAAGCGGAGCAACCATATCAAGTATCATCTGCCACAGTTTCCGGTGTTCAGTACCGATTAGCAGCATAATACGTCCTGACTGAGAATTAAATGCCGAAGGACACTGACAAAGTGAAGTACGAATCAACTCCGTAAGTCTTTGGCATGAAATGGGCAGCTCTGCTTCTATGCTGTATATGGAACGCCTTTGACACAATAAATCTTGAAATTCCATAATTATACTCCTAAAAAAAAGCCGCCTAATATAAAAATATTTCGGCGGCTTAAATTATTATTGCGGCATCATGACTTCTTCAACGTCAATTTCTACCAAGTTGCCGTCTTTATCAACTTCACCCTGTATCATTATTACCATATCAGAATCCGGAGAGACACCATTCCACTCTTCATCATCAATTTCAATATTTATGCTACCGGTAGAATCTGTAAAAACATACATCTCATCACCCAAATCAGAGGTAATGGTTCCTTCTAAAATTACCATACTTTCATCAGGCATGGTTTTGGCGGCTTCTACGGTTGATTTGGCCGGTGTTGCCGGAACAGACGGGGCTTGATTATTTTCTTGTGCATACGCCATACTGCTTAAAGACAACAGCGCGGCAGCAATCATTGTTGTAAAAAGACTTTTTTTCATTTCAGAATCTCCTGTACAGATTATATAAACAACTATTATATAGCCTGATTTATAACGATTTTAAGAGGGTAACAAAAAAAGTTATTGACAAAGCTAAAGTTAAATATTATTAAGGATACGAATTTGATGGCGGGGTAGCTCAGTTGGTTAGAGCAGCGGAATCATAATCCGCGTGTCGACGGTTCAAATCCGCCCCTCGCTACCATCACGAAGGATCACAATTGTTTGTGGTCCTTTTTTTGCATTTGACATTGGCTATTAATAGTATATTATATACAACATCAACTTTTAGGAGATATTGTATGAAAAAATCAGTTCTATTAGCAATACTATTTTTGAGCGCTTGCGCAACCGTTAAGCCGGTTTATGTTCGTGACGGAATTCAGGTATATAGCGCTACCTGTAACGGATTGATTCGTGATATCAGTGACTGCTATGCTTTAGCATCTCAACAATGCGCCGGTAAATTTGAGGTGATTAACACTATAGAAAACAAATATGAAAATATATTTGAAGATAAAAGTGAAATCAAAAAAACAACATATACTGAAGACAGTAAAACTACTTATAAATTAGATAACGGGTTTCCGACTATGCCGATAATAAATCGCTCTTTATTCTTTTATTGTAAATAACTGTCTCAAAACAATTGAAATCTCTGTAACTTGTAATATGGTTATAGAGATTTTTTTGTAAGGATTTGAACTATGTATAAAATTTTGTTATCTGTTTTATTGCTTGCATTTTCTGCAATTTCTAACGTCTATGCCAAAGAAGTTGCCGAACAAAAAGATGCAACTTGGAAAGCTAACTTTAAAAGAGTCGCTTTGGAATATTCAAACACCAGCGTATCTAACGCAAAAGAATATCAAGATTCACCCAATGCAAAACTTAGCTCCGACAGTGAAAAAATGATTAAAGGAGTTTTTGATTTTGCCTTAGAACGTGAGACATCTCACGGAATGTGGAGCAATAAGCTGTTTATGGAATACGGAGAAACAAAAGTAGAAGAAGCTGACGGCGAAACAAGCACTACCGAAAATGCCGATAAAATTTTATTGACAACAGAATATAATGACAAAATGTGGAAATATAATGATGCAGATATCGGACCTTTTGCAAGTATCGGCTATCAAACAGAATTTACAACAAATGATGATGCTCCTCGTACCAAAACATTCAGAGGAATGGTCGGTATTAAACTGTTTAACGGAAAATACATAAAAGAATTATACGGCGCTGCTGTTCAGGAATGGGACTTAACATATAGTGATGACATAAAGAAAAGTGCCTATGAACTAGGAATCAAAGCTGAGTACCCTCTACGTGAAGGAGTTAAATTTCAGTTAGATACATATTTTCGTGATTATGTTTATTTCAGTCGTTATGAAAAAACGGATTTTGATTATGAATTTAATGTAACCGGTCGTATGGATGTTGCGTTGGTGGATTGTATCAGCTTAGCTCCATACCTTACCTATTTTGAGGCAAAAGCTCGTGGAGCAAATAGTAAAGGAAGCAATTTCCTGATAGGCCTTTCCGTAGCTTATGCTAACTTGTTTGATTTGTAATGTCTGATAATAAAATATAAAATTTGCATTTTTTAAAAACTTTATTTTAAATAATGCCGGATTATATTAAGTTAAGATATCAAATTAGGGATAAAAGCTATTGAAGTCGCAAAAAAAACAATCATCTTTCTCTGCTCTTATTAAAGGAGTGTTTTCACTTACGACTTGGAAACGCTATGGGCGCTTTTTGATTGTAAAGTTATACCGGATGAATGGTACGCCCTACTCTTTGGCTGCCGGTCTTGCATGCGGTGTAGCAATATCATTTACGCCTTTTGTAGGTTTTCATTTTTTGTTGGCTGCTCTTACGGCGCTTATTTTACGAGGAAATATTTTGGCCAGTGCTTTAGGCACTGCAGCCGGCAATCCGTGGACATTTCCGTTTATTTGGACATCGGTACTTTATACCGGAAGAATGATGCTCTATGGAGTGAGCGGAGGAGAAGATAAAGTTGATTTTATTGCAATATTTGACAAGTTGATGTCAGCCTTACGCGCTCTTGATTTCAGGCTTTTCGGAGAAGATGTTTGGCCGATTTTATGGCCAATGATAGTCGGATGTATTCCCTATTATATATTATCATGGATTATCACATATTGGTTTGTTAAAAGAGCTTTGGATAAGCTCTCGGAAAAATATGGCTCAAAAGCAAAGGAAGAACAATGATTGTAGGACTTGGGACAGATGTGGTTAATATCGGCAGAGTGGAAAGAACTTGCTCCAGATATGGTAAAAGATTTGGCGAAAAGTTGTTTACATTGTCAGAACAAAAGGATATTGCCGCCGTTAAAGAAGAAAAAAAACCATATAAAATGGCCAAACTTTTTGCAGCAAAGGAAGCTGCTGCAAAAGCCTTAGGGTCAGGTTTCAGCGGTGGTATTGCATGGACAGATATTGAGGTAAAACACGATAAAAACGGTCGCCCGTTATTAGAATTTTATAATAAAGCGCTAGATAAATTATTGGAGATAACAAACGGAGGAGAATATTCTGTTTGGTTATCATTAAGTGATGATTATCCTATTGCGCAAGCAGTTGCAATTATTGAAAAAATTTAGTTGTCTAAATAAAAAAAGAGTATATCATAGCAACGATTTAATTTATTTCAGATAAAAAAAGAGGATTTTATGGAAAAAGAAGAGAGTTTTGCAGATACGGTAAAGACAGTTGTATATGCAATTTTAATAGCAGTTTTTATCAGAACATTGTGGTTTGAGCCGTTTAAAATTCCTTCCGGTTCTATGTATCCGACACTGCATGTGGGAGATTACCTCTTTGTATCTAAATATACTTACGGTTATTCACGACATTCTTTGCCGTGGAGCTTTCCTCTTTTTGAAGGCCGAATTTGGAGTGATGAACCTCAACGCGGAGATGTAGTGGTTTTTAAGTACCCTCGTGATAATCGTACAGATTATATCAAACGAGTTATCGGTTTGCCGGGCGACAAAATAAAATTAGAAAATGGCAGATTGTATATTAACGGAAAAATTGTAGAGCGTAAGCAGTTGGAGGATTTTGTGATACGTGATGCAATGGGAAATGCAGAACGTTATCGTCAATATGAAGAAACTTTACCCAATGGTGTCAAACACAAAATCATGGAAGTTTCCGATAAGGAATTTTGCGATGAATATCAGGAAGTAGAAGTTCCTCAAGGAATGTATTTTATGATGGGAGATAATAGAGATCGCTCAGATGATAGTCGTGTAAATGTTGGTTTTGTACCGATAAATAATTTGATTGGCAAAGCAAGATTTTTATTTTTTTCTCATAATACTGATGAGGCTTGGTATAAACCCTGGACTTGGCCTAAAAAAATACGTTGGTCACGTTTGTTCAATGTCATAAGGTAATGATTGATGGATATTGAAAATACATTAAACTATAAGTTTAAAAACCATAAATTGCTGGAAACAGCTTTAACTCATAGTTCAGTTAGTTCAAATATTTCTAAAAATTATGAACGTTTGGAATTTTTAGGCGATAGAGTTTTGGGGATGTCGGTGGCTTCGCTGCTATACAAAATATTTCCCAATGAGCCGGAAGGAAACTTATCTCAACGTCTGACAGCTTTGGTCTGCAAAGAAACAGTTGCCGAAGTTGCCAGAAACATCGGTATCGGGAATTTTATACAAGTTGCTGATAATGAGATAAGAGAAAATGAAAATGTGTTATGTGATGTTTGTGAAGCTATTATCGGAGCAATATACATTGATACAGATGTAACCAGAGCTATGGAATTTGTGGAACACCACTGGAAAGGATTAATAGATAAGAGAGTTGCCCCTCCTAAAGATGCCAAAACAAAATTGCAAGAGCTTGCTCACATAAAAGGAGTGCCGGCTCCGGTTTATGAGATAATTAACAGAAGCGGTCCGGAACATGAACCGATATTTTTGGTTGAAGTTAGACTTGGCAAAGATTTGCGAGCAGAAGGAAAAGGACATAATAAAAAACTGGCAGAATTTGCTGCCGCAGCAAAAATGTTGGAGCAAATAAATTAATGTCTAAAGATATTACCAGATGTGGTTTTGTTGCCCTAATAGGAGCTCCCAATGCCGGAAAGTCCACCATTACCAATAATTTTGTAGGTTCAAAAGTTTCTATTGTTTCTCCCAAAGTGCAAACAACACGCACTTTAGTTAAGGGAATCGGCATATATAAAAACACCCAAATCATATTTTTAGATACTCCCGGTATATTTAAGCCTAAGCGCCGATTGGATAAGGCAATGGTTACCTCTGCATGGGACGGAGTAACCGATGCCGACATGATTGTTTTGGTTGTTGATGCAAAACGCGGTTTTGATGATGAAACCAGAAGTATTATAGCCAAACTTAACAAACGTAAAATAGAAGCAATATTGGTATTAAATAAAATTGATTTGGTTCAAAAAGACAAGTTGCTCGGATTAACACAAAGTTTGAATCAAGAGGGTAATTTTAAAGAAACATTTTTTGTATCTGCCGAAACCGGGCAAAATACCGAAGAACTATATGAATATATTGCTAATAATTTGCCTGAAAGTCCTTGGTATTATCCGGAAGACCAAATCTCTGATATGCCACTTAAGATGTTATCTGCAGAGATTGTTCGGGAAAAATTATTTTTATATCTGCGCCAAGAATTACCTTATGAATTAACCGTTGAACCGGAATTGTGGGAGCGAAGAGAAGATGGATCTATAAGAGCAGAAATAACAATATATGTTGCTCGTGATAGTCAGAAAATAATTGTACTCGGACGAAACGGGCAAATGATAAAACGTATCGGACAATCTGCCAGAAAAGAAATTGAAGAATTATTAGAAGAGCGTGTACATCTGTTTTTGTTTGTTAAAGTACGCGAAAATTGGCAAGATGATGCAGAACGTTATTCTTTATGGGGATTAAAGTTCCAATAAAGCATTAATATAATTTTATTTGTTACCCAACATCTTACCATGCGTTATCCGGCCAAGGAGTTGATTCGTTATTGGTAATTTGGGTGTCTCTAAATATATAAGTATAACCTGTTAATGAGGGTGGCATTGCCGGAGCTACACCGGTTAAACCGGAACAGCCTGAAAACATAGAGTTGCCGATAGTCAAAGATGATGGTAGTTCGGGAACATTTCCGGTTAGGCTTGAACAGCCACTAAACATTCCATAACCATTAGTTAATGTATTGGGAAGACTTGGGATACTTCCTGTTAACGAACGACAATCCATAAACATATATTGACCGTTAGTTAAATTGGCTCCAAATTCAGGGATATTACCGGTTATGTTTGATAATCCGGCAAACATCCAAAAACCATTTGTCAGACTTTCCGGAAGCTTAGCTGGCAGAGTTCCATTCAAATTAGTACAACTACGAAACATATTACTTCCATCTTTTAATGTATCTGGTAATTCAGGTACA
>JAFTII010000016.1 GCA_017457005.1 Alphaproteobacteria bacterium
AATGGTGCTTGTACTTCTACAAGTTGTGGCGGAATTACCAAATATAAATTTGCACAATGCAAGATTGGTTATTATGACCGAGATAATTTTATCTGCGGGAATCAGTTATGTAATTGGTTTTTGCCTTAGGAAAAATAAAGAAGGAGAAAAAATATGAGAAAGTTATTGATGATAACAAGTGCGATATTGGGATTGGGTTGTTTATATCCGACCACAATCAGTGCGCAGACTTGTACGGCAGCTCCTTCTTGTGCGGATATGGGATACACCAAAACGGTCAGTGATTGTAGCGGAAAAACTACCCTAAAGTGTCCGTTTGACCTCACAAAAGTAAGTTGTGAAGATGGAGATAGTTCATCCGGTGGAGAGTGGGATTGGGAGAATTCTATCTCTTGTAGTGAGTTAAATTATACAGAAGTTACACTTAATGGATTAGAGTTATATAAAATGCCTTTAGGGACTAAGGGATGTTATCTACATCTAGGAGGACAAAGTTATACAAGCACTGTAAAACTTTATGTTCTTGATGCTGAAGATAATATATTGCCAGGCTCTGGCTACTCAGGTTCTGTATATGGATCAACAACAACTTGTGTTGATGATAAAACTACGATTGCTGTTGGGAATATTACTACTGGTAGTCTTAGCAGTAGTAATACTTGCATGTTTATACCTTATAAAGGAGGATTTACGGTTAAAGACACTTCTTCTTGCGAGGTAGGTGATTATTATCTTGATGATAATACTTGTACTTCATCTTTAGTTGGAAAAGCTATAGGGGTAGTTATAGATGCCAAAAATAGAAAAATAGCTTCTCTTAAACCCACATCTACAAAATTTGCAACATCATTAAGTGATTATGAAAGTGTATATTCGTCATTAACCAGTACTACCGATGGAAAAGGAAATACCAATAAATTAATTGCAGCAGGTGTAGATAAATTTCCGGCAGCAAAGTATTGCAATGATTTAACCGATGGAGGGAAAAGTTGGTACCTTCCGGCAACAGATGAAATTGTAGTTCCTCAAGCGCTTGCAAAGAAAATTAATAATTCGCTTAGTTCTTCTGTAACATCAAGCGCTAGAGTGTTAACATCAACAAGTTGGGGTGCTACTTATATTTATTGTAAATATGTTAATAAAGAAGGTACGACCTGGAGTGAAGCAAACTTTACGCAGTTTGTGTTATGTATTGCTAAATATTAGAATATCTTTGTTATAAAAAAATCGCTAACCGAAGAGGTTAGCGATTTTTTTAACGTAGATTGAGATCGTGCAAGAGTTTTTTGATAGTTACCTCTTTATTATAGAGGTAATAGTAAGCACTGATCAGCGCTTTTTCGCCCTTTTCATCTCTTACAACAATTTGTTGTGGAGATATCTGAAACATCAAGCCGGATACAGACAGAGCCAACTTAGGATGCTCAAAGCTGATATCAAGCAAGATGAATAGCTGAGTGACAGATAACTGACACTTTTGTCTGGCTGCCTCACTAAAATAGGGAAGAACCATTTCTGCAAGCACTGGATTTTTGAAATGAGCCATAGTTGCATCATCTTTCTTCCTTAAGTTTGCACATTTGCCGACGAAGTCAATGACTTCCAAGCAACGAATAGGTTCACGCTCTTTGTGCGATTCAAGAGTAGAGTTTAGGTTTGTCCAAAACTCGTCATGAACATAAGCTACATTCTTGAAGGTCTCCTCTGTTACCTCGTTTTCCATATCTTTCCAAGGAAAACGTTCAGCCAAGTTTTGGCAGAATAAATTTAATTTTTTTTCCATAAATAATGTTTTAATAATAAGATTTTGTAATTGTTTTATCTTAAATAGACAAAAAAGTCAACAGCAAAAATGCCGCTTTTTAGGGCGGCATTTGCTAAATGTGTTATATTACGGTAAAAGAGGAGACCATGCCGGGTCTGAGCCATCTGCCGGTGTGATTATTTGGCGCTCATTGTATCCGGTTAGGTCAATTGAGTATAATTTTACCGGTGCGGTAGAGTTGCGGCGACCTTCATCTTGACGGAAATACATTAATACACGTCCGTTGGGAGACCATGTCGGACCTTCTACAAGGTATCCGCTGGCAAGTAAACGTTCTCCGCTACCGTCGGGGTACATAACACCAATGTAAAATTGTCCGCCGGCCATTTTGGTGAAGGCAATATAGTCGCCACGAGGAGACCAAACCGGAGTAGCATAACGTCCGGAACCGAAACTGATACGATGAACATCACTGCCATCCGCATTCATAACGTATAATTGTTGGTTTCCTCCTCTATCAGAGTTGAAAACAATTTTGGAGCCGTCGGGAGAATAACTGGGAGATGTGTCTATTGCATTGCTCCAAGTAAGTTGTTTGCTGGTTTTATTGACTAAATCCATCTCATAAATATTGGTTTTTCCTCTGCTGGCATAGCTTAAAATTACTTTACTGCTATCTGGAGAAAATCTTGGTGCAAAAGTCATACCGGGGAAGTTTCCAAGCAAGGTTTGCTTGCCGGTTTCAATGTCTAAGATATAAACTCTTGGAGTATCTCCGCTATATGACATATATGTTACTTTTTGCAAGTTAGGAGAAAAACGCGGTGTCAAAGCCATAGAAATACCGGAAGTGAGAAATTTGTGGTTCTCGCCATCTTGGTCCATAATGGCCAAACGTTTGATTCTTTTGGTGGCGGGGCCGGTTTCAGAGACATAGACAATACGAGTATCAAAATAACCTTTTTCACCGGTAAGACGTTCATAAATAGCATCAGCCATTACGTGAGCAACGCGGCGCCAATTATCTTTAGTGGTGGTAAAAGATTGTCCTTTCATTTGAGTCTCTGCATAAACATCCCAAAGTCTAAATTCTATCCGGATGGAGTTGGCGTCAACTTCAGAAATTGCGCTCTGGATTAAGGCTTGGGCGTTTAAAGCTTTCCAGTCTATGAAATTGGGTTCTTGCTCCATAGAAGAAAATTCTTGAATGTAACTACGTTCGTTAATGATATTAAATAAGCCTGAACGTTCTAGGTCCGCAATGACAACATCTCGGATTTGCGAGCCGTATCTGCCGACAAAAAAGCCTTCGTGTATCATCTCCGGAAATGCAACCGGCATGGGTTCTCGCATTGCTCCGGTTACATCTATTCTTAATTCTGCTTTAGCAGAAAAGGAGGCTATCAAACTACAAAAAAATACTGCTAACCAACGTAGTTTCATGTTTTTTTCTTTCTAAAAAGGATTATAGATTATTTGCGATTGTAAACAAAGATTATTAAAAATCAATTAGCAAACTTGACTTTTAGGCTAACAATAAGTTAAATATAAGTATGAATTTGCAAGAATTTAAATCTCAGCTGAAACCTTATAAAGCCATAATCGGATTTGATTATGGCGAAAAACGTTTGGGAGTGGCGGTTTCTGATCTGATGAGAATGGTGGCAACCGCCGATAAAACTATTTTTAGAACCAGCTTTAAAGCTGATTTGCAATTGATAAAAAAGCTAGTGGAAGAACGCGAAGTCGGTGGGATAGTATATGGGTTGCCATTGCAGATGAATGGAGAAGAGGGAGAAATTGCTGCGGCGGTAAGAAAGTTTGCAGATAAGCTGTATCAGCAAATCCCTTTGCCATATACTTTTTGGGATGAAAGATTATCTTCTCGGGCAATGGAAAACTTTTTGATTAAAGAAGCTGATATGTCCAGAGCTAAACGAAAAAAAGTTTTAGATAGTTCTTCGGCTGCTTATATTTTGCAAGGTTTGTTAGATGCTTTGCAATATGTATAAGCCACCGCTTTTAAGGTGTTTATGAATATCTCGGTTTTTGTAAATGAGAAATCTTGCGTTAAGGGATTTTCTATCAGATGAGATATGTCGTGGTCAACAATAACAAATTGTGGCAGAAAATGACGGCAAAAAGCATAAGCTGAAGCTAAAGTTGTAGGAAGGTCTTTAGTATCGTAGCCGATTAGGGAAAGAAGTTTATTTATATCGCCGGTGTTGATTTTGAGGCTATCTTCAAGATTATACCATAAACCAATTTTTGCAGATGACAGTTCTTTCCATGGAAATGCAAAGCCGGGGTCTGTTTTTCTGGTCGGAGCAATATCAGAATGCCCGACAATGTTAGATACAGGAATATTATATTTTTTGATAAGTTTTTTGCATAAGCAACAAAGAGATTTTATTTGAGCAGGATGGTATTTGTTTTGTCCGAGTGATGGAGAACAAATTTCAATGCCGATAGAGTTTTGATTAAGGTTTTCGGCTCCGTTCCAAAAACTTTTTCCGGCATGCCAAGCCTGTTTGCTGTCGGGGACACATCGGATTATTCCTCCGCGCGGACCGATGATATAGTGTGTGCTTAATTTTGAACTCTTGAGGGTGTTTATCATTTGAGATACCGAAAGCGCAAAGCAATGGATAATAATCATATTTATTGAAGTTTTGCGTTCTGTATAATCAGGTAGTTTTGTGTATTTCATTTGCCGCTCCGAATACGAACAATCTCTTGATAAGCAAAATTAATTTCTGCCATTTTTGCAGTGGCGTATTCTATTTCTTGCGCGTTAGCTCCTTTTGCTTGTTGACGATCAGGATGGTATTGAATAATGAGCTTTTTCCAACGAGATTTTATTTCAGCATCTGTAGCCGTATATAATACCCCTAAGGTATCGTAGTAATCTTGGATAATCGGATTTTTTATCTTGGGGTGATGAAGTTCTTTGATAACTTCAAAATTACCGGCAGGAAGCCCGATAATTGTGGCTATTTGCAAAATTAAATCTTCAGCAGGGGTTTTAATTTCTCCATCGGCTTTGG
The DNA here is from genome assembly GCA_017457005.1 of Alphaproteobacteria bacterium. Lineage (GTDB taxonomy): Bacteria > Pseudomonadota > Alphaproteobacteria > RF32 > CAG-239 > CAZU01. Next base: position 4,813 of record JAFTII010000016.1, read on the forward strand.
CAATTTTGAACAAATTATCTATAATGCTTTCTTTCATTTCTATATTGTTTGCAGATATTTGTTTTAGTTGAAGAGCATATTTTTCAAATCCTTTGGAGCTTTTTTTTGCCTGATTGAAAACTTTGGCAACTTGAGAGTTTTCATCTTCTTTGATTACAAAAAGTTTTTTGAATGTGCGGATTTCATTTTCTGTTATAACGCCATCTATTTTAGCAACTTTGGCAGATAAACCGGCCATGGAATGTATAAAAGAAATGTGTCTGGCTTCTTTTGAGTGGCGCCAAAGTTTGAGAGGGTTGATCCGTTTCCAAAATTTGCGAATAGAATCTATAGGGATAAGATTTGCATGGGCTATACGGTAGTAGTCGCCAAAAAAACCAATGACAATTCCACAAAATAAGATGATTCGGCTATGGCAAATAAACCCTATAATGGCACCGGCAATCTTTCCCCAGTGGTTGTCCCAAAAGTGATCAAATTTTTTGCGAAAACGGGTGGCGTGATGGCTTTTGGGTGTATCAAATATAAAATGCCCGAGAATAAATAAAAGTATAAGACCGTTAATACCATATAAGGTTCCGCCGATAATCATTCCCCATAGTTTGCCCCAAAAATTGCCATCAATACGATTATAATAGCGGTAGTATTTGTATGGTAACATCAGACGGATATTATCATCAATAATACTTAGGCGTTTTTCTAGGGATACAATGAGATGAGTTCTGTCAATCAGAAAATGTCCGATAAACATTCCAGCAAAGAATCCGTTTGCGCCAAAAAGACGTAAACCGATAAGTGCTAATGTGAGTTTTCCGAGTGGTGACATAAAGTTATAAGATGTTGTTATGACAATAATGTATAATATATAAAATTTTTTGTAAAAATAAAAGAATTATAACAATGTTGTTCACTATAAGGTGATAGCTGATAATTCGGTGGGAAAGCATTTGGGTTTGCTGACCAGCCCCTGATGAGTATAACGCCGGAAGCTGTAATATTTGTTTGCAAGCGCGTAAGTGTCTTGTTGTGAATAAGAAATATCTTTGAGGCAGTAAGATCTTAAAATATTCACGCAAAAGGCTTCTAAATTAAAAAAATAGTGTTGAGCTGTACCTGTTATAAAAAATTGTTTGTTTTGAGGATTGGCAGAGATAAATTGTTGATAAAAATTGTCATCAACCTCATAGGAATTCTGCCCGATACAAGGACCTACGGCAGCAGATATGTTTGAAAGGACGGCTCCTTTTTGCAACATTAGTTCAATGGTATTTTGGATTACTCCGCCAATAGCTCCGCGCCAGCCGGCATGAGCGGCACCGATGATACCATGTTTGTAATCTGCCAATAATACCGGAGCGCAATCTGCTGTACGAATACATAGTATTATTTCCGGTTTATCTGTAACGACACCATCTGCGTATAAGCTATCCCAAGATGGTGCGGAGATATATGCAACATTAGCACTGACACCTTGATTGAGCAAATTTAGCGCCTCTTTGTTGAGACCGAAATATTGAGCAATATGCTGAAGGTTGGCATGAATATGATTAATATTGTCATCACTTTTGGTGTTGACATTGAGACCGGAATAAAAACCTTGAGAAAAACCGCCCTCACAACCAAAAAAGCAATGTTTATCTGAAGGGAGATTGGGAGCGTTCCATGTCATTTATTCTTCCTTTAAAAAAGATTTTCCGTATTCAAAAGGTTCTAACTTAAAATATTCAGCAATGGTTTGAGCTATGTCCGCAAAAGTTTGGCGTTGACCAATATTGGCTGGTTTTACATTTTTTCCGAACATAATTATCGGAACTTGTTCACGGGTGTGATCCGTCCCCTGAAATGTAGGATCATTGCCATGGTCGGCGGTTATAAAAACAATGTCATCATCTTGAATAACATCAGCAATTTCAGGAAGGCGTTTATCAAAATATTCAAGAGCGCGGGCATATCCTTTGACATCACGGCGATGCCCGTAGAGCATATCAAAATCAACAAAATTAGTAAAGATTAAGCTTTTGTCAGGAGCTGCTTTGGTTTCGGATAAGGTTTTATCCCATAGTTCTTCTAAACCTGATGCTAAAACTTTTTTGCTGATTCCTTGTCCGGCGTATATGTCGCTGATTTTGCCGATAGCAATTACTTTTTGTTTGTTGTTCTTTATTTTATCTAAAAGTGTGGGTGAAGTAGGAGCTACCGAATAATCATGACGATTAGCCGTGCGAGAGAATTCTTTTGATGTCTCTCCAATAAAAGGGCGTGCAATTATGCGTGCAATACGATAAGGTTTGACTTCTTCAAAAGCTATTTGGCATAATTCATAAAGTTTTTCTAATCCGAAATGTTGCTCATGGGCAGCAATTTGCAGGCAACTATCTGCGGAAGTATAAAAAATCGGAAGTTTTGTTTTGATATGTTCTTCTCCCAGTTCTTCAATAATCTGAGTGCCGGAAGCGGCTCGGTTGCCTAAAATGCCTTTGATATTTGCACGTTTGCAAATTTTGGAAATAAGCTCGGAAGGAAAAGACGGTTCTTTTTTGGGAAAATATCCCCATTCATGCAAAACAGGTACACCTGCCATTTCCCAATGTCCGGAAGTGGTATCTTTGGCGCGACTGATTTCTTTTGCATGTCCGTATTTTGAGGGAAGGTCTAATTTTGCCGGATCTTGGATGCCGAGTTTGGGGGCATGTCCACGAGCTTCTTCTGCTGCTTTAGATAGTCCGAGGCTAACTAAATTAGGAATATTTAACCCGAGGTTCACTTTGGCAATATGTCCTAAAGTATTGGCTCCTTTATCATTATATTGTTCAGCATCAGGAGCTCCTCCAATGCCGAAAGAATCCATCATTAAGATTATGACCTTGCCCATTATTCAATCTCCTCATTTATTATGAAGGTAATTATAACAGGGTTTAGTTAAAAATCTATTGTTTTATTGATCGCCAATGCGTAAAGCTTCAATAAATGCAGATTGAGGAACTTCTACTTTGCCGAATTGGCGCATTCTGAGTTTTCCCTTCTTTTGCTTATCAAGTAATTTGCGTTTGCGGGTAACGTCTCCGCCATAGCACTTTGCAGTTACGTCTTTGCGTAAAGCAGAGATTGTTTCACGGGCGACTACACGTCCGCCAATGGTTGCTTGCAGAGGAATTTTAAACAAATGTCTTGGAATTAAATCTTTTAATCGTTCACAAATTTGCCGACCACGGGATTCTGCTTCACTGCGGTGGCATAAAAATGCCAGTGCGTCAACGGGTTCTTCATTAATGAGAATTTGAACTTTTACAAGGTCAGAGGTTTGATATCCGATCAGTTCGTAATCAAAACTTGCGTAGCCACTGGTTATGGATTTCAGGCGGTCATAAAAGTCAAAAACAATTTCATTTAGCGGAATCTTATATATTACCATAGCACGAGAGCCAACGTATGTTAATTCAACCTGTTCGCCGCGGCGTTCCGTGCAAAGTTTCAGTACTGCTCCCAAATAGTTGTCTGGTACAAGAATTGTAGCTTTTACCATCGGTTCTTCAATAGACTGGATTTGAGTCGGATCCGGCATATCGGCAGGGTTGTGTAAAGTAATTTCAGATCCGTTGGTTAAGTGTATTTTGTAAGCGACGGATGGAGCAGTAGTAATTAAATCAAGATCAAATTCTCGTCCCAGGCGTTCTTGGATGATTTCCATGTGAAGCAGACCTAAAAATCCGCATCGGAATCCTAGGCCTAAAGCTGCGGAATTTTCATTTTGGTAATCAATGCTGGCGTCATTCAGCTTTAATTTGGCTAAAGCGTCTTTTAGTAAGTCATATTGGCTGGAATCAACCGGAAAAATTGAACAAAAAACTACTGGAATTGAAGGCTTGAAACCCTTTAGCGGTTCTGTACATGGTTTTTTATTATCGGTAATCGTGTCTCCAATACTACAATCTCCTACACTTTTAATGCTGGCAGTGATGAAGCCTACTTCTCCGGAGTGAAGTTCTTCGGTATCAATCATTTTTGGTGAGAATATTCCGACTCTGTCTATTTGATAAGTGGCGTTATTGGACATCATGCGAATCTGCATTTTTTTGCGAAGAATTCCGTTGTGAACGCGTACTAAAATGATGACACCTAAATAACTGTCGTACCAACTGTCAATAAGTAAAGCTTTTAAGGGAGCGTTATCGTCGCCCTTAGGAGCCGGAAGACGAGTAACGATTGCTTCCAATAAATCAGGGACACCAAGTCCGGTTTTGCCTGATGTTTCTATGGCAGAGGAGGCATCAATGCCAATTACATCTTCTATCTGTGATTTAACTCGTTCGGTATCTGCAGACGGGAGATCCACTTTGTTTAGAACTGGCACAATTTCATGATTGTTATCTATAGCTAAATATACATTTGCTAATGTTTGAGCTTCAACACCTTGGGTCGCATCAACAACTAAAATTGATCCTTCACATGAGGCAAGTGAACGAGATACTTCATAAGAAAAATCTACGTGTCCGGGGGTGTCAATCAGATTAAGTTGATAAGGGGTGCCATCTTTAGCAGTATAATTTAAGCGTACGGTTTGAGCTTTAATGGTAATGCCACGCTCTTTCTCAATATCCATATTGTCAAGCACTTGCTCGGTCATTTCTCTTTTTTCCAAGCCGCCACAAGCCTCAATTAGGCGATCTGCTAAAGTAGATTTACCGTGGTCAATGTGAGCTATAATTGCAAAGTTTCTGATTCTGTCTAAATTATGTTCGGTCATCTCTTGCTTATTTCTTTAATGTTTATATTTATTTATGAAAATAGCCGAATTTTAAAATTTCGCAACCTAAAATTTTATAAATCTAAATATCTATCCATTGACTAAGGGGGGTAAAATAAGCTATAATCATTTTATTGATACTGAGGGGGGGGATGTATAATGAGAAAAATGATTGATGTTGATTTTGGTTCTACGCGTTATGATGAATTAGTAGAGCTAAGATATAAAATATTGCTGGAACCTTTAGGGTTAAAGTTTTTGGACAGTCATCGTTCTAATGAGATGAATTATTTACATATCGGATGTATAGAATCTTTAGATGATAAGTTAATCGGGGGATTAATGTTGGCACCGATTGATAATTCTATGGTAAGATTGATGGAAGTATGTGTGGAAAATAAGTATCAGCGAGAGGGTGTTGGTAAAGCAATGGTGCAATATGCGGCTAATCGGGCAAAAGAAGTCGGATACGAAAAAATGGTTATGCATGCCAGATTAACTGCTGTGAATTTTTATGAAAAATGCGGTTTCAGACAAGAAGGGGATATTTTTGAAGAGCAAGGATTGACCTTCGTAAAAATGATATTGGACTTATAAAGAAATAACCCTCACGTTTTGACGAGAGGGTTATTTTTTAATCTTTATGACGGAAAGTAATGCGACCTTTAGTTAAGTCATACGGTGTCATTTCTATATCAACTTTGTCTCCGACCATTACGCGAATACGGAATTTACGCATTTTACCTGCGGTATGAGCCAAAATTTCTACTCCGTTTTCAAGCTTTACACGAAACATTGCATTGGGAAGTTTCTCAATAACTTCTCCGCTAAATTCTAATAGTTCTTCTTTACTCATAAAAAAATCCTTATTTGTTTAATTTGGTTTATTAATAAACCGTGATTTATTTTTTTGCAATAGTTTTTATTTGCGGAAATGATAAGGTAAAACAACTTCCTATTCCGAGAGTGCTGTTAACACTAATGGAACCTCCGATATTTTCAACAATAGTTTTGGCTATTGATAATCCTAATCCGGTTCCTTTTGTGTTTTGGGTTCGGCTACCGGTAAAAAACGGATCAAAAATTCGGTTAATATGTTCCGGAGCTATTCCGGTGCCGTTATCAGAAAAACTGATGGTGATATTTCCGCTTCTTTGCTGTTTAACGGTAATGCTTAATAGTCCATTGTTGTTCATGGCTTTTAGGGCGTTTAAAATTATGTTTATTACCACCATTTTGAAATCAGCTTCATTGCCAATAATGAAAATGTCTTTTTTCGGTGCGCTGAAATCTATGGAAACACCAAGACTTTTAGCTTCAAAATCAAGTAAGCTGACAATATCAAGAATACTGTCTTTTATATTTATATGTTGGCCATTATCAGAGGATGTTCTGGTTAATTTCAATAATCTTTCCGGAACAGCTATGCAACTGACAAGTTCGCTGTATATCATAATAAGATTTTTTTTGATTTCATCATTATCATCTTTATCTGCAAAAAATTTATCAAGCAGACGTTCTAATATTAAACGTAAGGCCCCAAGATGATTCTTTATTTCATGCGCTATTGAGGTTGATAAAAATCCTAAAGATGATAATTTTTGTTGGTGAGAAAAATTGATGTCATCACTTAAATCACGAATAGCCTCAACAACATATTGGTTTTTGCCGGTGTGTTTCATGGGAGCGGCATTAATGGAAAGGTGGCGGTTAGGCGCGGTATGGAATTGTTGTATCACTTTTATGGTTTTTTTGCGATGATTTAAAATTTCTTTGACCGGACAATTAAACGTTTCTTCCGGACAAGGAGAAGTAAGTTTTTGTGAGGCTTCGTAACATTTTGTACAGTGGCGTTGCGATTGACCCACTTGATTATAATATGCTTTATTGGCAATTACGATATTATAATCTTTATCAATAACTCTGATGCCATCAGGAATACTATCTATGAGAGATTGGAGAAAGGCCTCTTTTTCTTTTACTTGAGAAATAACATTTTGAAGATTATCCAACATTTGATTATAGGTGGTTATGAGATAATCAAGTTCATCTTTGAATAATGATTTGCGGATATCTTTTATTCTTACGGATAAGTTACCTGTTGATATTTCTGCAGAAACAGCGGCAATTTTGTTTATAGGATTTAGAATCCATTTAGTTATAAGTAATCCTAAAATTATGATGGTTAAAACTAACAAAATAGTGCTTATGCCAAATATTTTCAGACTTTCTTGTATGGCTCCATAGCGTTGTTCATATATTTTTTTCATTTCACTGATTTTTTTCTGTTCGGCAGATAGTTGCTCTTCACTATGATCTATGTATAAGGCTTTATAACCGGGGTTTGAAATTTTTATATCAGGATGTGAATTGATAATTTGCCTGAGTTCTTTTGAAATGTTTATGTTGCGGTATAATAAATCAATGTATTGTTGGTTTCTCTGAATACTGGCTAGTTGTTCGTTTTGAATTTTGTTTCCATATACCATATAAAAAGTTGATATAAAAATCATGGCCGTTACTAGAAATAACAGCAAAATAGTATATATAATCTTACGGTTTAAGCTGATGAACATGTGAACCTTCTTTTTGTTTGTTAGTCATTATTTAATATTATAGTTATAAATTGTTGCTAAATCATAAACGGGATAAATAAAATGGCTGTTGATAGAATTAGTATAATAGAAAATGCAGAATGGCAATTGTGGAAAGATGATAATTTGGTGTTTGTGAAGCATGGTGTTTATGATGGAATGCCGGCTTGGCTCATATATGATGCCAAAGGAGAAAAAATCGCCGCCGCTGAAACTAAAGAATATGCGTTTTGGGTGGCCAGACAAAATAATTTGGAACCTTATTGTGTGAATTAAAAAAAATCCCTTTGAAAATTATTTTTCAAAGGGATTTTTTAGTGTTGAAACTAATTCATGGACTAGTCTTCATTAAGAAGGCTGAAAAGTTCTACGGAACGATTCATTTTTCTAAGTTTTGTGCATATAGCATCATTTTTGAGTATTCGTGATAATTTTGCTAATGCAGTAAGGTGATCAGCTCCGTTACCTTCTGGTGAAAGTAGCGCAAAGACCAAATCCACAGGCTTGTTGTCAACCGCATCAAAGTCTAAGGAAGCAGAAGGTTTTATAAAAAAAGCTTGAACTTTACTTAAGCCTTCAAAACGACCATGCGGAAGGGCTGTACCTCCGCCAAATCCGGTTGAGCCTAAGTTTTCTCGCTCCATAAAGGTATCAAAAACCGTACGCGAATCCAGATCTGCAATATCTGCGATTTTTGCAGACAAATCCTGAAAAAATTCTCGTTTGTTGTTGGATTTTATACCGATTAAAATATTTTTCTCGGTCATAATGTCAGAGATATTCATAAGTTTTTGTACCTTTGTTTGAGATTAGTTTTCAGCCTTAGGTTCTACCCAACCGATATTGCCGTCTTTTCTGCGATATACCATGTTGAATTTTCCGGTTGCTGCATTTTTGAACATAAGTGCAACTTCATCGTTCAAATCCATGTACATAACAGCTTCAGATACAGTACATACCGGAATGTTGGCTTCTAATTCGGCAATGGTTAACGGAGCATCATCAATATCAATTTCTTCTGCTTCTTCGTTGATGGAGAACACTGCTTCATTAGCAATTTCCGTCAGACCGGTTTTGCCTTTGTGGTCATTGAGTTTTGTCTTATGACGACGCAAACGAGTGGCAATATGTTCGTTGGCATCATCAAAAGCTGAGTAAGGATCTCCGGCGGTTCCGGTGCCTTTTAAGATTATGTTTTTAGCAGGATGAACAGTTACTTCGGCAGAAAAGCTGTCTTTGACTTTGTTAAATACAACGTTGCAGCTAATTGGAGCCGGAAAGTATTTGTTAACAGCGTTGAGAACGTTTTCTTCAACATGGCTACGGAGACGTTCTCCGATGTCCACTTGATTGCCAGATAATGTAATTTTCATAATTCTTCCTTGCAAAATATAATTAAACACTTAGAAATATTTTTATAGATTTATAGTATATATTAAGTAAACAAAGAAATACAGCCTTATTTTTACAAAGTCAACATAAAAGTCATAGAAAACGAATGTATTTAAATCTTGCAACAAGCTATGGTTGTGAGGCGAGGCGTTTGCGTTCGGCAGATGTAGGAATATTTAGAGATTCGCGATATTTGGCAATGGTGCGGCGAGCAACTTTTATGCCTTCTTGAGCTAATATATCAGATATTTTATCATCAGAAAGAATTTTGTTTTTATCTTCGTTGCCGATTATTTGTTTGATTTTATGTTTAATGGTCAGAGTAGAGATATCTTCTTGTCCTATATATGAGTTGGCTGCGGAAGAGAAAAAATATTTCAGTTCAAAAATACCGTTAGGAGTATGAATGTATTTATTGGTGGTTATTCGGCTGATGGTACTTTCGTGCATTTCAAGATTATAAGCTATATCCTTTAGGCTAAGAGGTTTTAATTTTTCTATGCCAAAATCAAAAAAATCTTTTTGTGTACGGACTAGTTCTTCACTTACACGTAATAAGGTTGTGGCTCTTTGATGGAGAGCTTTGATTAAAAAATTGGCGGAGCTTAGGTGTTCTTTCAGAAAGCGTTTGGCAGATTTGTCCGTATCTGATAGCTCGCTGTAATAACGGTGGTTTATTAGTATTTTGGGTAAGGAAGAATGATTGAGTTCAATATGGTAATTGCCATCTTTTTTGCGGCGTACAAAAACATCGGGAATTATATAAGTATTTATATCAAAATCCCAAGATGAAGCCGGTTTGGGATTTAGTGATTTTATATCCGAAATCATTGTTTGGATATCCTCAAAAGAGGAAGAACATTTTTTTTGAAGTTCTTTAAGCTTTCCTTCGGCAAGGAGAGGGAGGTTATCAAGTAAAACCGCTATTGCGGGATCATATCGGTTGTTTTCTTGAAGTTGCAATTTAAGACATTCTTTGAGGTCTCGTGCAAAGATACCTGTTGGTTCAAATTGTTGCATTTGGGTAAGAATTTTATCAATTATTTGAGGCGAGCACTTGAGTTGTCGGGATATTTCTGTAATGTTACCTCTAAAATAACCGGCTTGATCCAACTTCTCAGTTAAATGTTGGGCAATTATTTTTTCTTTTGGTGTTACGAATGCTATACCTATTTGTTCGTATATATGCCGATATAGCGATTTTGAAGAGCTGATTCTTTGTTGAAAATAGTCAAAATCAGGTTCGGAATATCTATGATCTTTAGCTGTGTTATAGTCAGACCAGTCATAATTATCATTTATTGGGTAGTCTTCATTATCGCTGGCAAAGTCATCAAAAGTTTGGCTGAAGTCTATATCCGGAACAAATTCTTCTGCAGTATTATCAATAGGTAATTGGTTATCATCAATGCTAGGAATGTTGTCTTCCGGTAGAGAATTTAGGTGTTCGTCTTCTCTTTCCAATAAAGGATTGCGTTCAAGTTCTTGTTCTATGATTTCATTTAATTCAAGATTGTTTAATTGTAAAAGATTAATTGCTTGCCTGAGTTGCTGTGTCATTAGCAACGATTGCGATTGTTTTATTTCCAATCTGGGGCTAATGGCCATTGTGAAGCCTCTTTATTACATAGAAAAATTGTCACCGAGATACACCTTGCGTACCTCTTTGCTGGCAACAATTTCTTCCGGTGTTCCTTCCATTAGTACGGTGCCTCCATGCAAAATATATGCTCTATCCGTAATATCTAATGTTTCACGAACATTATGGTCGGTTATTAGTACTCCCAGTCCTCTGTGTTTTAGTTGTGAAACTAAATTTCTGATTTCGCCTACGGCAATAGGATCTATGCCGGCAAGAGGCTCGTCTAAAAGAATATAGTGAGGTTGTGAGGCAAGAGCTCTTGCAATTTCCAAGCGGCGACGCTCTCCTCCGGATAATGCAATTGCCGGAGATTTTCTTAAGTGTGCGATTGAGAATTCATTTAGGAGTTCTTCCAGCATGTTTTCTCTTTGACCTTCATCTGGAATGACAATTTCTAAAACAGCTTTTATATTGTCTTCTACACTTAATGAACGGAAAATAGATGCTTCTTGAGGAAGGTAACCTATTCCCATGCGTGCGCGCCGATACATCGGTAAGTTAGTAATATCTTGTCCGTCAATGTGAACATCTCCGTAGTCTGGGGTAATAAGCCCTGTTACACAATAGAAACAAGTGGTTTTTCCGGCACCGTTCGGCCCCAGTAAACCAACAGCTTCTCCTCGGCGGACATTTAGAGAAACATTACGTAAGACAGGACGATTTTTATACTTCTTACCGATATTGAAAATTTCTAATTTTGATTCTACGCTATAAGTGTTTGACATGTTACTTCTTCTCTTTAAATACGCCTTTTACTTTACTTTTACTATCTTTAGCTATTAATTTGCTGATGCCGCTGTTAAGGTTTGTTTCTGCTCTATCGCCCTTAAGAATGTTACCTTGTTGATTAATGATTACATTGTTGTATAAATTTATTAATCCTTTGTTAGGTAAGTAACTGGCTTTTTCTGCAGATACGTTTGCTTGCGGTGTGACGATTTTGATGTTTCCGAAGATGTTTACTTTTCTTAACTCCAATCCTTCTTTTGAAGTGGCTGATTTTTCAAAATATGCAATCATTTTATCTGCGTATATTTTGTTTCCTTCCTTATCAGTTGCTTCAACGTTTCCTAAAGCAACGGCTTCTTGTTTGGACGGATAGTAAGTTATATTTTCTTTTGCGGCGATTTCTTCTTTATTTGTTTTAATTTTTGCAGGCTGTCCGGTTAATACGGCGCTATCATTGATAATGTCATAATCTAAGCGATCTCCGAGGGCATCTGCTTTGGGAGAGTGCATACGTACATTACCGAGTGCAACCACACGTTGAATCTTGCCTTTTGATTGCTCATTACTACCGGTATAATATCCGGTTAAAGTATCTGATTTGATGTTCATTGTTCCTTTGGTGGCTATTGCATTACCGGAAGCAACAATTTTTTGGGATTTTTGATGCCATTCAACTTGTTTATCCGCAGTAATATTAATATCTTCTGCAAATGATGGTACAGATGCTATTAGCAAAAGAAATGTGCTTAAAATAAATTTCATCGCTTTAAACTTTCTTCTTTAATGGTAATTTCCGTATATCCTTTGAGGATTAAGATATTTTCTTTGCTATCAATTTCAAATCCTTGTGATTTAAAATCGCCTAAAAAACCTTGTCCGTTTATGGGAGCCTTGCCGTAACCTTTTTGGTTGTTGAAATCAAAAAATGCGGAAGAAGTGTTAATGTTCATTCCTTCACTGTAAAAAAGTTCTACATTTTGTCGGAGTTCTAAAATATTTTTATTTTGATTGAAAAAGCCAAGAGGTGACTTTATGGTAAGCCAACGTTCATTATCTTGAGGAATTATCCCTTCCGGAGAAGTAAGCTGAACAAGTTTTGATCCCGGTTTGGTTTCATCTATGTTGCGTGCAATAAAATTGCTTACTTTGTTGTTTTTATCCGTTATGTAAAAAGTTGTATTGCTAATGTGCAATTTTTCTAATTCTCCGTGTTTGGGAAGAGTGATATCTAGTTTGAAATCCCTGGTATCTTTTTGTAATGACGGATAAATTAAAAGCATGCCGATAAGTAAGGCGGCAATAGTCGGAAAAGCTATTTTTGCCAATTTGACAATGCGTGAATAACGATTGAGGACTGACCGTTGGGTGGTCAGTCCTGATGAACCGCTATTGAAGTATTTGTCCAGTTGGCGAATATCCATATCGGTTATGCAACTCCGGCTTTTAAGCAGTCATGAATATGAATTATTCCGATAGGATGTTTTTGATCATCAACAACAAATAGCTGTGTAATTCCTTTACCGGTATTGTTCATGGTGTTTAATGCTTCGGCAGCCAAAACATCAGGAGCTATGGTTTGGGGGTTATAAGTCATAACATCAGTAACTTTTTTGTTTAAAATGTCGGGAGACATTGCGCGGCGTAAATCTCCATCGGTAATAATTCCGATTAATTCTCCGGAATTGTTTAGAATACCTACAGAGCCAAGCATTTTAGAACTCATAGTTAACATGGCTTCTTGCATAAAAGCAGTATCAGCAATAAGAGGAATTGCATCTCCGGTGTGCATAAGATCTGATACTTTTTGAAGCATGGCACCCAATTTTCCTCCGGGATGACGACGTTTGTAGTCAAGTTTGGAGAATCCTTTGCGTTCCATAAGGCATACAGCTAAAACGTCTCCTAAAATTAAGGTTGCCGTGGTTGAGGATGTCGGAGCCATACCAAGAGGGCAAGCTTCACGGTAATCAGGCAATTTGAGTATATAATCACCGGCTTTTCCTAAAGAGCTTTCAGGATTTTTAGTTACGGCTATTAGCGGAATACCATAGCGCTTGCAATAAACAAGAATGTCTGAGAGTTCTTTTGATTCACCTCCATTGGAGATTGCCAAAACAACATCATTTTCAGTTAACATTCCTAAGTCGCCATGGCTGGCTTCTGCAGGATGAACAAAAAATGAAGGGGTGCCGGTGGAGGCAAAAGTTGCGGCAATTTTAGTGCCGATATGACCAGATTTGCCCATGCCGGTTACGATAATGCGACCGGTCATTTTTTGTAATAAATCTAAGACATCAGATAAAGAAGCATCAAGATTTTCTTCCATGTTACGTACAGCTTCAATTTCTCGGTCAATGGTACGTTTTGCGCAAGCAATATCTTGTTCAATAGTCATAATTCAGAATCCTTATAGTTAACAAATATAGGCTAAATCCTAGAATTTTATTTTTAAAAGGCAAGTTTTTTTTATCGTTTATGCTATAGTTAGGCTTAGTATTTGTTGTTTACTTTAATTTTTTTTGTGTTATGTTTAGTCAGATTTTTTACTATTGTTTAATTATTAAAAGTATTTTTTTATGAAAAAAACAATGTTTTTTTTGTTAATGGTTCTCTATTTGGGAGTGTTGGGATTTATTGTCTATGGGATAAAAAAAGTTCCTGAAATTCAGCAGTTCGGAGTTGCGCAATTGTTTTATTATGAACCGGACGATGAATACCGAATAACGGTTGATAATAAAGACTTGACAGTCTATCGTATTGATAGAGGAGAATTGAAAACGCTACATAGCGGAATGAAACTTTCTTATATTGCAATTTCCGATACTAAACGTCTTTTTTTCAGCTCAGATACGGAAGATCCGATTGAATGGGCAAAGCAAATTTTAAAAGATAAATATGGTGGTCATCTGACAACAACTATTTGTATCGGTTTGATGCTTGTGTTAGCTATTGTTATGGTTAAAAAAGATGAAGAGGAAAAAATGTTTCAGGAAAGTTGTGATTGTGAAAATGAAAAAGAGCGAAAGTGATTTTCGCTCTTTTTTGTTTGTAAAATATTGACTCAAAGCACTTTTGCTGTTAAGTTAGCAAGGTTTTAGAATATTATTATAAATATTAAAAATTTTTATTATGAACAAGAAAACGATCATTTCCACGTTTGTGGCAATTTTGGTTGCATTTGTAACAACCTTTGTAACAGCATTTTTTGAAGAGCCCATTATTGAAAATTATGGGGCATCCTCAATAAAATATTGTGAGGCTAAAGATGCGTATCTGATAGCGATTGATTACGAATTATTTGAAGTTGAAAAGATTGATAAAGGCGAATGGCGGACCCTTCATGACGGGATGTTGGTTTTTTACTTGCAGCTGATGGGGGATGATAGAATTTATTTCTGTTCGGAGCCGTTCGTTCCCGAAGATTGGGCAAAAGAGGTCGCAAATCGTAAGTTGTTAATTAAAGGTACGATAGGCGTTGTCTGTATAATTTTGCTTTTTTTAATAATATTTAACGTATTCGGTAATCGTGAAACTGACAATTAAATAAGTTAAGCTATGAGATGGTTGTATTTAACGCTACTGGTGCCAATATTATTTTTGGCTTTCTTCATTTTTGGCGGACCTAAGATGGTCGCTTATGATGTCGTGCCGTTGGAGTATGATAAAGCTCTTGATTATTACTATGTTACGGTAAATGGTGAGGAGTTTGATGTTCCGATATTTGACATTGTTGAAGAGCAAAAAATTTCTGAGGGGATGATGCTTCATTGTATGCTTGCAAAAGAAAGTGCTTGGTATAAGAGGGCAAAATTGTTTGTAAGTGAAGATGAGCGTGATCCTGAAAAATGGCTTGAAAGCATATATCCTTCAGAAGGCAGAGGTGGTGCAATATTTATTTGGATTTTGTCGTTTTTAGTGGTGCTTATGGTTTTGTGTTTAGCACCGAAGGAAATGACCATTATTTATGCAGATAGTGATTAATTCTGAAAAGAAGAAAGAATGTAATAAAAGAGGTTCATTTTGAACCTCTTTTTTTGTGAAGTGGACTCAATTAGACTTAAAATTCGGAGCGAGTGGATTTTGAAAGCGAATCGGAAAGCAGAAGAGCTAGGAAAGTAAACGGAAGATTAATGATTTTTAGACTCAAATTTTTGTAAAAAAGTGTTGACTTTACAGCATTCTGAGTCTATTGTGCCGAGACTCAATTAAAGAAGTTGGGGCGTTTTGTGCGCCTCGGATACACGGCTTTGATGAGTATTTTTGTTAATAATCAATACTTTAAGGAAATTGTGATGCCTACAATTAATCAGTTAATTCGTAAATCACGAACACCAAAAGTGAAGAGAAACAAAGTTCCGGCTTTGAAAGCTTGTCCACAAAAACGCGGTGTTTGTACAAGGGTTTATACTACAACCCCTAAAAAACCTAACTCCGCTTTGCGTAAAGTGGCTCGCGTTCGTCTTACAAACGGCTTTGAAGTAATCAGTTATATCCCTGGTGAAGGTCATAATCTTCAAGAACACTCAGTGGTACTGATTAAAGGCGGCCGTGTAAAAGACTTACCTGGTGTTCGTTATCATATTATTCGTGGTACCTTGGATACTCAGGGTATTTCAAAACGTCGTCAACGTCGTTCTTTATACGGCGCTAAGAGACCGAAATAAGGAGTATTAAAGATGTCACGTCGTCATACTGCTGAAAAAAGAATCGTACTGCCTGATGCTAAATATGGTGATAAGGTAGTCGCTAAATTTATTAATAATGTTATGGAGCATGGTAAAAAAGCCGTTGCCGAAAAAATCGTGTATTCTGCTTTTGATATGATTGCTTCTAAATCTAAGCAAGAAGCTTTGAAAGTTTTTGCTGAAGCTATTGAAAATGTTAAGCCTTTGGTTGAAGTTAAGTCTCGTCGTGTCGGCGGTGCAACTTATCAGGTGCCAATGGAAGTTCGTGCTGATCGTCGCCAAGCTCTGGCTATTCGCTGGATTATTGACGCCGCTAAGAAACGTTCAGAAACCACAATGACAGAAAGATTGGCTAACGAATTGTTAGATGCTTTCGCAAATAAGGGTTCTGCTGTTAAAAAGCGCGAAGATACTCATAGAATGGCTGAAGCCAATAAGGCTTTCTCCCACTATAAATTTTAATGTAGCATAGGGAAAATTACAATGGCTCGTACACATAAACTTGAAATGTACAGAAACATCGGTATTATGGCTCATATTGATGCGGGTAAAACCACTACAACCGAGCGTATTTTGTATTATACCGGTGTTAACCACAAAGTAGGTGAAACCCATGATGGTGCTGCTACCATGGACTGGATGGAACAGGAACAAGAGCGTGGTATTACAATTACTTCGGCTGCTACTACCTGTTTTTGGAAGGGACATAGAGTAAACATCATTGATACCCCAGGACACGTGGACTTTACTGTTGAAGTAGAACGTTCTTTGCGTGTGTTGGATGGTGCTATTACCGTATTTGATTCTGTTGCCGGTGTTGAACCGCAATCTGAGACAGTTTGGAGACAAGCTGATAAGTATGGAGTACCAAGAATTTGTTTCTGCAATAAGATGGACCGAATCGGTGCTAACTTTTACCGTTGCCTGGATATGATTAAAGATCGTCTCGGTGCTACTCCGTTAGCATTACAATTGCCTATCGGTGCAGAAGCAGAATTTAGGGGTGTGGTAGATCTGCTCAACATGAATGCTATCATCTATACAGGCGATACTCCTGATTCTCCGATTGAAATTAAAGATATTCCTGCTGATTTGAAAGATAAAGCAGAGCAATATCATAATGAATTGGTTGAATTGGCTGTTGAACAAGATGAACAAGCTATGGAAGACTATTTGGAGGGCAAAGAAGTTTCAATTGAGACTTTGAAAAAATGTATTCGTAAGGGTACTTTATCTCAAAGTTTTGTGCCGGTATTCTGCGGTACAGCTTTCAAAAACAAAGGTGTTCAACCTTTGTTGGATGCAGTAATTGATTATCTTCCTTCTCCAATGGATATTCCTGCTACTGTAGGTCTTAAGCCGGGTACTGATGAAGAAGTTGCCAGAAAACCAGATGATAATGAGCCGTTGGCTGCATTAGCATTCAAGATTATGAACGATCCATTCGTTGGTTCTTTAACATTTACCCGTATTTATTCCGGTACAATGACTGCAGGTTCTTATATTTATAACTCTGTTAAAGATAAAAAAGAACGTGTCGGTCGTATGTTGTTGATGCATTCTAACAAACGTGAAGATTTGAAAGAAGCTCATGCCGGAGATATCGTTGCTTTGGCCGGATTAAAAGATACTACTACCGGTGACACTCTTTGTGATCAGTTCAAACCTTTAGTTTTGGAAAACATGGTATTTCCTGATCCGGTTATTGAGTTGGCTGTTGAACCTAAGACTAAAGCTGACGTTGAAAAAATGGGATTGGCTTTGTCTCGTTTGGCTATGGAAGATCCTTCTTTTAAGGTTTCTTCTGATCCGGAAAGCGGACAAACCATTATCCGTGGTATGGGTGAATTGCACTTGGAAATTATCGTTGACCGTTTGAAACGTGAGTTTAAGGTTGAGTGTAATGTCGGTGAACCTCAAGTGGCTTACCGTGAAACCATTACTAAACCTTGTGATATTGAATATACTCACAAGAAACAATCAGGTGGTGCCGGTCAGTTCGCAAAAGTTAAAATTAAGTTTGAACCGATTGAGGGTTACTCCGGATTTGAATTTGAAAACACTGTTGTTGGCGGTAACGTTCCTAAAGAATATATCCCCGGTGTTGAAAAAGGTTTGCGTAGTGCTATGGATGCCGGTGTTATTGCAGGTTATCCGGTAACAGGTATTAAGTGCAATCTTTATGATGGTGCTTATCACGAAGTTGACTCTAACGTTATGTGCTTTGAAATTGCTGCTCGTGCTGCTTTCCGTGAAGGTATGCGCCAAGCAAATCCGAAGCTCTTGGAGCCAATTATGAAAGTTGAAGTTGTTACTCCTGAAGAATATATGGGAGATATTATCGGTGACTTGAACTCTCGTCGTGGCTTGGTAAATGGTATGGATCAGAGAGCAAATGCTCGTGTGATTGATGCTCAAGTTCCTTTAGCTAATATGTTTGGCTATGTTAATACTTTGCGCTCTTTATCACAAGGTCGTGCTCAATTTACTATGGAATTCCATCATTACGCTGAAGTTCCAAAAGATGTGGCTGATAAAGTTAAAGCCAAAAACGCATAATTTTTGATTTTTAAGGTAAATCTAAGGCGGTTTTACGTGGTTGATGAAAATTCATGTACTGTTTGGTACATTAAAATTTTCATCGCCACTGGAAACCACTCCATATTTATCCTTAAAAATAGAAACTTAATATTTAATGTAATTTATAACAAAACTAAATTTTATTGGAGAATAAAATGGCAAAAGAGAAGTTTGAGCGCAATAAGCCTCACTGTAACATCGGTACCATAGGTCACGTTGACCATGGTAAGACCACCTTGACAGCAGCAATTACCAAGACCTTGGCTGAACAAGGAGGAGCAACTTTTACAGCATACGATCAAATAGATAAAGCCCCTGAAGAGAAGGCTCGCGGAATAACCATATCTACCTCTCACGTAGAATATGAAACAGGAAACCGTCACTATGCTCACGTAGATTGTCCGGGCCACGCTGACTATGTAAAGAACATGATTACCGGTGCAGCCCAAATGGATGGAGCTATTTTGGTGGTATCAGCTGCTGATGGTCCGATGCCTCAAACTCGTGAACATATTTTGTTGGCACGTCAAGTAGGTGTGCCGGCATTGGTAGTATTTATGAACAAATGTGACCAAGTAGATGATCCGGAGTTGTTGGAATTGGTAGAGATGGAAATTCGTGATTTGTTAAGTTCATACGAATTCCCTGGCGATGAAATTCCAATTGTAAAAGGTTCAGCATTGGTAGCATTGGAAGATGGCGATAAAGCAATGGGTCATGACGCAATTTTGAAATTGATGGAAGAAGTAGATCGTTACATTCCACAACCTGAGCGTCCGAAAGATCAACCATTCTTGATGCCGATTGAAGATGTATTCTCAATTTCCGGTCGTGGAACAGTTGTAACCGGTCGTGTTGAGCGTGGTGTATTGAAAGTAGGAGATGAAATAGAGATTGTTGGAATTCGTCCGACAGCTAAGACCACTTGTACCGGAATTGAAATGTTCCGTAAATTGTTGGATAGTGGTGAAGCCGGCGATAACATCGGTGTATTGCTCCGTGGTACCAAGAGAGAAGAAGTTGAACGTGGACAAGTATTAGCAGCTCCCGGAACAATTACTCCTCATACAGATTTCACCTGTGAATGCTATATTTTGACAAAAGAAGAAGGCGGTCGTCATACTCCGTTCTTCTCAAACTATCGTCCGCAATTCTATTTCCGTACTACAGATGTAACCGGAGCTATTGAATTGCCTGAAGGAACCGAAATGGTAATGCCGGGCGATAACATCACTATGACAGCAAAATTGATTCACCCGATTGCCATGAACGAAGGATTACGTTTCGCAATCCGTGAAGGTGGACATACTGTTGGTGCAGGTGTTGTAGCTAAGATACTTAAGTAGTTAACATAAAGATAAAAGTTCGCTCTTCGGGCGACTAATTACAAAAGGGGCGGCGTTGTAAAAATTCATGTACTAATTTGTACACTAGAATTTTTACACGCCGACTTTTGTTTCTATTCGCCGCAAATATCAAACTTTTAT
>JAFTII010000017.1 GCA_017457005.1 Alphaproteobacteria bacterium
CTTCGTCCTCACAAGAGGCGCCGCCCAGAATATGCTCACAAGTGGATAGGATATGAGGATATATGCTTGTGTCACATTTGCATTTTTGATAATTGACTGTTCCGTCTTTGCTTGTGCAAGACGGTTCAGCCGGTATTTTGCCTTCTGAGCGGCATAATTCTTCGGTATAAGGGAAAGAGGAGGGTTTACAAATCCAGTTGGAACAACAGGTTTTAGGACCATAATAGTAATCGGTACAAACAACATCTTCGCCGATTGCGGATAAGTCTAACATTCCGGCATAATTAGAACACGAGAAATCACCGCCGCCATTGTTGGGACGTTCTTTATCTTCGCCATTAATACGGTGCGAATAAATCTGTTTGCGCTGATAATCCGGTAATAACCAAACTTTGCCTAATGCAGAATTTATCTGCACCAGCAAAGCTAATAATATTATTCCGAGCTTGAACATTATCCTATCCTTGTAATTGTTTAATTACAGAATAGCATATTAAAAATGATGTGTCAAATCTTTATTGAATGCGGTGGACGAAGACTTTATATTCTTTTATCGCTACTTTTGCAAAAGTGAGAAACCGGACAATTAGGACAATCAGGTTTTTGAGCTTTACAAGTATAGCGACCGAAAAGAACTAACCAATGATTTAAATAGAGTTTGTATTCTTCAGGAAGCTTGTTTAAATCTGCTTCAACACTGAGAGGAGTATTACCATCACTTAGGTTTAATCTTTTTGCCAAACGTAAAACATGTGTATCAACGGCAACAGTCGGTTGATTCCACCATACATTAAGTAAAACATTTGCCGTTTTGCGACCAACTCCTGGTAAAGATTCTAAAATTTCTCTGTTTTGAGGAACTTCGCCATTACAATCGTTTAGTAAACGCTGACTTAATTCAATAATGTTTTTGGCTTTATTATTATATAAACCAATGGTTTTGATATGTTCTTTTAATTTATCTGCTCCGAGTGCAAGCATTTTTTGCGGTGTATCTGCAATTTTAAATAGTTGTGCGGTTGCTTTGTTTACACCTTTGTCCGTACTTTGCGCTGATAGAACAATAGCAACTAATAAAGTGAAAGCATTGTGATAATTAAGTTCACTTTTAGGGGAATTATCTTGAGCTTTAAACACATCAAGTATTTGGCATATCTCTTTAATATCTCTCATGCTTTTACACCTCCGGCGCCTGCGGCTTTGGGAGCATCGGCATCCAACGGCCAACGAGGGCGAGGTTTAAAATCTAAGCTATCAGAAATTCCTTTAAGAGCGCGTTCCATGCCTGCCCAAGCAATCATTACTCCATTATCAGTACAAAAACGAATCGGAGGAGCAGAAAAGATTAATCCTTCTGTTTCGGCCACTTGCTGAAGACGTTTACGTAAGTAAGTATTGGCAGCCACACCTCCTGATACAACAATATCTTTGCCTTGCGGATATTGAGAACGAAAAGTAAAGATTGCTTTTTTCAGTTTATAAACCAAGCAATCTGTTGCTGCTTTTTGAAATGAAGCGCATATATCGGCGGTAACTTGTTTGCTGATAATTGCATGCTCTATATTGTTATCAGGAGAGTAAGATTCAATGATTTTTCTTACTGCAGTTTTGAGACCGGAAAATGATAAATTACAATCTCCTGAATTTTGCAGTGGGCGAGGTAATACAAAGCGGTTTTCATCACCAAGTTCTGCCATTTTTTCAATCATGGGACCACCAGGATATCCTAATCCGAGCATTTTGGCAACTTTATCAAATGCTTCGCCGGCGGCATCATCAATAGTTGTTCCCAAACGCTCAAATTCTCCTACACCTTTGACAATTAAAATTTGGCAATGCCCACCGGAAACAAGTAATAATAAATAAGGATATTCAACATCTGAAGTAAGGCGAGCGGCTAATGCATGTCCTTCAAGGTGATTTACGGCAATAAACGGTTTGTTGAGGGCTAAGGATAGGGCTTTTGCAGCCATAACACCAACAACAACTCCGCCGATGAGTCCCGGACCGGAAGCTGCGGCAACAGCATCAATATCTGTCGGTTTGATGTTGGCGCGTTTGAATGTTTCTTCTATGATTTCTTCAATATGTTCCAGATGACTACGGGCGGCAATTTCCGGAACAACTCCGCCGAATGCTTTGTGTTCAAGCTGAGTTAAAACGCACTCACCGAGAATTTCTTTTTTATCATTAACAATGGCAGCCGCGGTTTCATCACAACTGCTTTCTATTCCTAATACTATCATTTTAACAGACCTTTAAGCCTAAGATGTTTATTATCTTTAACTATTTATTGCAGTTTTTTTTATATTATATACACTATAAAAATATTAATGCCAAGAATTTACTGCAAAAGGATATGTAAAATGCCTAAAAATAATATGGAAGATAAATCCGTTAAAACTTTTAGTGTTACTAAATTTATATTCAGAACATCTGTTGTATGCGTGCTGGTTGCCGTAGGGTATGGTGCTTGGAAATATCCGGTTGCGATTGAAAAAGCAAAGTCGTTATTTGTTTCTGAGCCAGAAGTTGATGTTTATCAGCCGCAATTAGATGTTATTAACGGAAAAATTAATGCAATGAACAGTCAATTGCAGTTTATTGAAAAGAAGATAAATGCTTCGTTATCTCAAATTAAGGCTCCGGATTTGTCGCCGCTTTATGATAAAATAGCAATGATTGAAAAAATGAATGTGAATGTTATTGATTCTAAAGCTGATGTGGCAACAGTACTTGGGGTTGTTACTCGTATGGATAAGGCAGAGCATAAGTTAGATAAGCTATCGGCAGTTACAGATGACAGTGCATTGGTTTTGACTGCGACAATGTTGGTTAAAGATGCCGCAGAAAAAGGGAATGGATTTGAGTATGAGGCAGGTGTTCTTACTCAAATTTTGAGTGATAATCCGGAATTAAAAAATTATGCCGTGCAAGTGGAAAAATTTGCAAAGAACGGTGTGCAATCAGAACTGAATTTAGTTAAATCATTTGATAATATTTATGCCGAAATTCTTAATGAACAAAAAGAAGATTTTAATCAGAATTGGAAAGAACGCCTGACAAACAAATTTAATGAATTTGTTAAGATTAAAAAAACTAATACGGAAGATGCAAAATTTGTGGCTGATGCCGGATTGGAGAAAATAAAATCTTTGGTTGATAACGGTCAGCTCTATGTTGCCGCTGAAGAACTTGACAAACTTTCAGATGATGTGTGGACTAAGAATCAGAAACTTCAAGAATGGGCAATGCGTGTTAAATCCAGAAAGGAATTTTTGAATTTGATAAATTCAATAACAGCTAAGTCTTTAGCTGCAATGAAAGTTAAGTTTCTGAAAAATATGTAACTAGTTTTGGGAAGCAAGAAAATTATTGATTGCCTCAATGACACGTTTGACGGTAATGTCAACTTGTTCTTGTTTGGTTTCTACAATGATATCTGCTTCGGAATAGTAGGGATATTCTTCATTTATGTAATTGGCAAGTTTGGCTTTAAGGTTCGTGTCATTACCTTTTATAAACGGACGGTGTTCTCTACCTGCAGTGCGGTTATACAGAACATCTATGTCTGCTTTTAGCCAAATAGTAATTGCATTTTTTTTGGCATATAATCGGGTTTGTTCTGCAACAAAAGATCCTCCGCCGGAAGCTAATACACAAGGAGAACCTTGTAACAAACGCTTCATAACACGAGCTTCTCCGGCACGATATTCTTCTTCACCAAAACATTTTAAAACGTCAATTAGCGCTAAACCGGCTGCTTTTTCAACTTCGCGGTCACCGTCAACAAACGGGAGATTTAATTTTTTTGACAGTCTTTTGCCGACACTGGTTTTGCCACTACCCATCAGCCCTACCAGTAAGATTATTTTTTGATTGTTAGTTGTCATTTTTTTAATTTATCTTTCAAACTTATTGTGCTAAATATATAGATAAAGCAAATTTTTCGCAACATCTTTTTTGAGGGAATATAAAATGCGTCAAAAAAAATCTAATTTGGTTTATTATGTCGTGGGAGCATTACTATTGGCGGCTGTAGCTTTTGTGATTGTGCATGAAGTACCAATGACTGTTGAGCATGTTGAACAAGAAATTAACAGGAAATAATCTTTGACAGAAAGAGATTATATTGTTGATTTTTTAGATATGATGGTCGCGGAAAGAGGAGTTTCCGTTAATACGGTTGCTGCCTATCGCCGTGACTTAGAGCAATTGGAAGAATATACAACAAAACAATTGTACGAAGTTAATGAAGCAGATATTAAAGCTTTTGTGGCTTGGTTGAATTATAATAAACATTATGCAGCACGTTCGGTTGCAAGAAAAATATCAACATTGAGAGATTTTTATAAATTTTTGTATTCCGAAAAAATAATAAAATATAATCCTACAGCTTATATTACTTTGCCTAAAGCTGAAAAACCGTTACCAAAATTTTTGACGGTTACGGAAATGAAAAAGATGATAGAAGAAGCTCAGAAAATTACGGATTTCAGAATGCAAAGAATCGCAGTAATGATGGAATTGATGTATGCTTGCGGGTTGCGAGTTTCTGAGTTGGTAGAGCTTTCAGAAAATGCGATTAATTATGATAAAAAGCAAATTTTTATTCATGGTAAAGGCAATAAAGAACGTATTGTTCCGGTGGCGGCTTCTGCTGTTTCGGCTGTTTTGACTTATCTTAACTTCAGAGCAGATTTTATTAGAGGAAACAGGAAATCTATTTGGTTGTTTCCCTCAAAAAGTTCTAAATCAGGGCATATTACTCGTAGTGCGTTTTTTAAGGATTTGAAAAAAATTGCGTTGTTAGCCGGTATTTCGCCAACAAAAGTATCTCCGCATGTGTTAAGGCATTCTTTTGCAACGCACTTGTTGCAAGGAGAGGCTGATTTACGGTCAGTGCAGAAGATGTTGGGACATGCAGATATTACAACCACAGAAATATATACTCATATAATGTCTGAAGAATTGATGGAAAAAGTTATTAAAAATCATCCGTTATCTAAGCAATAACCTATGTTTGCCACGCATCCTCCGGCCAAGTTCCATCATTGGTAACAGATGTGTTGCCAAATATGGAGGGGTAAGATGTTAAATTTGAAGGCATGGGAGAAACAACTCCGGTTAAGTTTGAGCAATCTCTAAACATACTATTAGCTTCTGTTAACGTACTTGGCAAAGACGGAATTGTTCCGGTTAATTGACGTTGTCCTTGAAACATTCCTGATGCTTTTTTTAATCCTGATGGCAAAGACAGAATTGTTACGGTCAAAGTTGTCCCGAGAAACATATTTTCTCCGTTGCTTAAATTTGAAGGTAATTTGGTAATATTTCCTTCTAAACCGCTACATTTATAAAACATCTGATAACCATTTGTAATACTATCAGGTAATGACGGAAAACCTCCTATAAGTCCACTACATCCTTCAAACATAGACTGAGCATTTGTTATTGTCGGTGGCAATTCAGGAATACTCCCCGTAATAGTTGTTCTATTTGCAAATGCACTACTCATATCGGTTACGGTAGCGAGATTGAGTTGTTGTAATGATATCGGCTTTGCATTGGTAAAAGTATTTAAAGCAAATCTGCTAATACTCGCACCTAACTTAATCTCATAAGTACCACCTTCGCTATAAGTGTGACTGACTGATGAAGTCGAAACATCTTGCGCAGTGCCATCACCCCAATCAACATAACCGTCACAACCGCAATCAGAATAACAATATCCGATTTGCGGAAAATGTTTGACAATTCCACAATTCATATTACCCTTGTCATATGCGGAAAGAAACCCGAAGTAATCGGAGCAAGTA
>JAFTII010000018.1 GCA_017457005.1 Alphaproteobacteria bacterium
GCAGAGGACTGAAAATCCTCGTGTCGGCGGTTCGATCCCGTCCCCGAGCACCATTTCAAATAAAGCTCCCTTTTGGGAGCTTTTGTCATATCCATTAAATAAGTTGTTAACAACTAAAAAACTTCCTTCACTAAAAGCTGTCATTTAAAGATAATACACGCAAAAGTATTCATCTTTTATAGGAAGTTACAATGCCTAAGATTTCTGTAATTATACCGATTTATAATGTTGAACAATATTTACCTCAATGTTTGGATAGTATAATCAACCAAACATATAAAGATATAGAAATTATATGTATTAATGATGGCTCAACTGATAATAGCTGCAAAATATTAAAGCAATATACACAAAAAGACTGTCGTATTAAGATTATTAAACAAAAAAATCAAGGCGCTTCCGTTGCCAGAAATAAAGGTTTAGATATGGCAACTGGAGAATATATATGTTTCATTGACAGTGATGACTATGTTCATCCCCAAATGCTAAATATCATAATTAAGCACGCAGAACATCATAATGTTGATTTTGTGCAATATCGGCATAAAGAGATTCGTAAAAATGATGAAAAATTTTCATTTATCAACGAAGATAATATTTGCGGAAAAATAATTAACAACCCGATGATGGTAAGTTTTAAAAAACAACAATTTTCCAATACTTTTGGTCCGGTTGCAAAACTATTTAAACGCACTTTAATCGGAAACACTCGCTTTATCCCGCACCTCCAATTTGAAGATTATCCTTTTATATATGAAATATTGTCCAAAAGACCTAAGAGTTTATATTTAGACGCTTTTCTATATTTTTATCGGATTCTTCCGGTATCTTTGTGTCATACAAAATCCGATCCGCAACAAATTAAAGATTACCATACCGGTATAAATCATATATTTAATATTTATAAAGATTCAACATTCTCTTTAGAAAGAAATTTTTTAATAAAAGATTTTATTCCGATTATACTGAAACATCAATTAGGACGTTGCAACAGAGCATCTCCATCCATCAAGAAGCAAATGTTTGATGAGTTTTCCAAAGAACTCATAGACCTGAATAACAAAGGATTGATTAAATGGAGAGGGCATAAATTTATCAGGTATTTATTATATAAGAAATTAATCAAAACACAAAAAAATAAAAATTTTTAGTGCAAAATAAAAAAAACTAACTTATCTTTTAAACCTAAAATTATTTTTTAACATTTTTATATAAGGAGAACCATTATGAAAAAATTGCTCTCTACATCTGTTTTAGGTTTAGCCGTAGGTGTATCTTTTAATGCTATGGCAGCATTTCAAGGCCCTGAAGCCGGTGTTACAACCGTAGCAGAAGCTCTTAAAATGAGAGATGATTCCCCTGTTGTATTAACCGGACAAATTGAAAAAAGTCTAGGCAATGAGAAGTATCAATTCAAAGATGCTACCGGCACAGTTGTAATAGACATTGATGATGAAGACTGGCGCGGAGTAGATGTTACTCCTGCCAATACCATTACCATTCGTGGTGAGGTTGACAAAGATATGTTTACTACCGAAATTGACGTTGATTCGGTTGAACTTAAAAATTAAAATAAAAATAATTTAATAATAATCGGGGTTGTATGCACTAATTAAGCACTGCAACCCCAAAACTCAAATAAGTAGCAAAAATCAGCCACAATAAATAAGGTACTTGTAAACTTGCCGCAATTTTACTGATAAAAGAAAACCTGATTATCATACCGATAACCATTGCCGTTAACAATAAAGCCAACCAAGCTCCTACCCAATAATATGCTAATCCGAAAAATATCGGACTCCATAAATAATTTAATGCTAACTGAATAGAATAAGGACGTATAAAATAATTCGGATCCGACTTATTCTTAACCGCCTTTACATAAACCATCCACGAACCGATACCCATTAGTATATACAAAACCGTCCACACTATCGGAAACACCACTCCTGGAGGGCTAAAATCAGGCTGAATAATGGATTTATAATGCCCTGCGATATCTCCCGAAATGACACCTGAAATTTTTCCGCCGATTAAAGGCAATGCTACAAACAATAAAAATATTACAAATTTTTTCATCTTACTTCTCCTTCTGCATAAATATAATCACTAAAACGCATAAAAAAAGAGAAAATCACAAAACAAAACTCCGCACCTTGTTTACGAAAATGCGGAGCTTTGCCTTGTGTGAAAAACGTTAAAAATCGTATTGAAAACCAAGACCAAACATATTGCTATATGCTCTATATTTAGTATCATAATCTTTGTTTACACTATCCCTGATATGAGATTTTTTCATAAACAAATGAGCATACCCCAAATCAAACTGCATATTATCATAACGATAACTAAGTCCTGCAGAAGCCCAAATTCTATCAGAATCAGGAATTCTATGAGTCCGATGTTGGTTATCCGGAGTTGGCGACTGATCCCATGCCGTACCTAAACGCAGAGTCCAATTATCATTAACATAATATTCCATACCGGCAGATATTGTCCAAGTATCCTCCCAAGAATAATCAATTGCCGGTAATCCTTTAGTTGCTGTTGATGTCATTTCAAATTCTTTGAAAGAATCTCCCCAACGTGTGAAACGGGCAGCTCCAGTAAAAGCTACTTTTTCAAAAGGTTTATGATAAGCCGACAACAAAAGTGTTTCCGGCAAATCCGGAGAAGCTTTACCATCAGGATAAACATTATTCATAATACCCATCGGGGTCATTAAAGATATCGTATGATCGCCCTTAACTCTTTGTACTGATTTAGGTTTATAAGACAAACCGAAACGTGTATTTTCATCATACTCATACATTAAACCCAAAGTTCCGGTATAAGTCCAACCGTCCAAATCAAATTTACTTTTGGCCGGCATACCTGCCACAACAAGATTATTAGTCATTTTTCCGTAGATATAACGAGCAATGAAACTGGCTCCTAAAGACCATTTAGAGTTAATTTTATATGCTGCGGAAATATTATAATCAATAACTTCCAAGATAGATTCCCTAGCCTTGTCAGCAATAAAACTGCTATTTTTATATTTTGTAGCCAAACCATAAGGAGCATAAACACCGGCACCTACAAACCATTTATCATTAACTTGATACTGTCCATACACAGATGGCAACGGCACCCCAAAATCCATTTCTGTTTGTTTGCCCTGTTTATCATTTTGCCCTTTCATTTCTGATGCAACTTCAGCAACCGTAAAACTCAATTGCGCACCTGATTTCTTTAAGGTCATTCCGGCAGGGTTATAAGCAATCGCCGAATAATCATCACCAACCACACCGGCACCGGCAAAAGAACGTCCCAAATTAGTAATAGAATATTCATTAAGTTGATAACCCGAAGCGTGGGCAGATACACTCCAAACACAAGTTGCGCATAAAACAGTTGTTGCTAAAATTTTTTTCATAATATACATCCCTGGTTATTAAGTTTAAATTTGTTATTGATTAATTGGTATTATGTTTGCTATAAAATGTAAAGTAAGCACTTGAAAGTGCTATAGTTTCTTAAAAGATACTATTGATAAAAACAATCACTTAGGAGTGAGCCTTATGATTGATGATGTGCAAAAATACATGACCGAAATTACCGCAAAAATTTTAGGTGACCGATGGAAATTGCAGATTCTCCAAAATCTTATGGATGGCACCAAACGTTTCGGCGAGCTGAAGAAATCTTTAGGCGACATCACCCAAAAAGTTTTGACTTCCAATTTGCGTGCATTAGAAGAAAAAGGTCTGCTAATCCGAGAGGTTTATGCTCAAATTCCGCCACGTGTAGAATATACTTTAACTGCTCTAGGCTATAGCTTGAAACCTGTTTTAGAATCTCTGATGGCTTGGGGTGCCGAATATAGAGAAAACATGTTGCTTGGTATTGAAACTCTATCTTAACCTTATTACTACCATGCACTATCCGGCCAAGGTGTTGTCTCATTATTGGTAACTTGTGTTCCCTTAAATATATATCCGTAAGAAGTTAAAGATGTTGGCATTGTAGGAGCTACACCTGTTAATCCTGCACATCCGGAAAACATCTGAGCTCCATTTTTTAAGTTGTCTGGTAATTCAGGTATAGAACCTGTCAAATTTTTACAACCTGCAAACATTTTCTCACCACCCGTAAGTTTAGATCCAAATTCAGGAACATTACCGGTTAGGTTAGAACACAAATAAAACATTTCATAGCCGCTTGTTAAGCTCTCCGGTAATTTTGATGGTAAAGTACCATCTAAACCTGTGCAATTTCTAAACATACACCATCCATCTTGCAGACTATCAGGTAATTCAGGCACGTTTCCGGTTAGCCCTGTGCATCCAGAAAACATTTCAGTTCCTCTAATAAGTCCAATTGGTAATTCTGGTATGGAACCGCTTAACCCCGTACATCCTGCAAATAAAGCTTCTCCATTGGTTAAAGTATCTGGTAATTCCGGAATGTTGCCCGTTAAACCTTTACAGTTAGTAAACATTCTATAACCAGATGTTAAGCTGTTACCAAACTCAGGTACATTACCGATTAATTTAGGTAAATTATAAAACATCTCTCGTCCATTAGTTAAATTCTCCGGTAATTTTGCCGGTAAAGTCCCATCAAGTGAGTTACAACCTTTGAACATGGCATATCCATTTTGCAAACTATCCGGTAGTTCAGGAACATTACCTGTTAGATTAGCGCAACCGTTGAACATACACGTTCCGTCAACAAGCTTAGAGCCAAATTCGGGGATATTGCCGGTTAATTTAGATAAACCTAGAAACATATAATATCCATTAGTTAAATTCTCAGGTAATTTTGCTGGTAAAGTACCGTCTAAACTACTGCAACCGTAAAACATATTATTTCCGTCTTTTAAGGTATCAGGCAGTTCAGGCACGTTTCCAGTTAAGCTTGAACAGTTGTTAAACATTCTCTCGCCATATATCAGACTATCCGATAATTTAGCCGGTAATGTTCCATTAAGAGATTTACATCCTTGAAACATCCATGTTCCATCCGTAAGCTTGGAACCAAACTCAGGTACATTACCGGTTAGTTTAGAACAACCTTCAAACATATGATATCCTGACGTTAAATTCTCCGGTAATTTTGCCGGTAAGATCCCATCAAGAGATGAACAGCCCAAAAACATGGCATAGCCATTAGTTAATGTATCTGGTAATTCAGGCACGTTTCCAGTTAAGCTTGAACACAAGTAAAACATATAACTTCCATTAGTTAAGTTCTCCGGTAATTTTGCAGGTAATGTTCCATCAAGAGATTTACAATTGGTAAACATAAAACTGCCATTCTCCAAAGCCGGTGGCAGTGCAGGAATACTCCCCGTAATAGTTGTTCTGCCGTCAAACGCATAACTCATATCGGTTACGGTAGCGAGATTGAGTTGTTGTAATGAAATCGGGGTTGCATTGGTAAAAGTACTTAAAGCAAATCTGCTAATGCTTGCACCTAACTTAACTTCATAAGTGCCACCTTCGGTATAAGTATGACTGAC
>JAFTII010000019.1 GCA_017457005.1 Alphaproteobacteria bacterium
CGATATGCGTTCAATTACGGTTGAACCCGTTGCAGAAGCAGCTTTGGGAAAAATATTAGTGCAACATAAAGCCGCTAAAAATTATGTACGTTATCATAAAACTCCATATACGGCAGAGACAAATAAAGTGGAATATCAGGTCGGAGTGATTGATAAAGCAGAATTAGAAAAAGAAGCTCCATACGGATTTATTTTGGGGGATGAATACGAAAGTCAGATTTTTTGTATGGATGCAACTTATTCGGTAGCATACGCCCATGATGCGACAAATAATCCCTGTGATTCTTACGAAAATAGAAGAATGGTTATTACATACGGACCGATACCTACCAGATGGTTAAGTATGTCTTCGGGACTTAAGCAGCCCAATCATGATATGATGAATGCTATGCGCTCAATAGTTAATGTGGGCGAAAAGTTCGGTTATATGGCTCCGGCTGATGCGGCTGATGTTGCGGTAAGTGAAGATAATCCTTCCGGGTCGGATATGCGGTTGGTGGATCGTGACGGAGTTAGTACAAACTTTGTTCCTAAAGCAATTGTTGATGATCCGAATTTCAGGTCGGTTTGTGATTTGGGATCGGATACGGGATGTTTAATTTATATGAATAATATTTAAGCTTTGAGGAGTAAGCTTATGAAAAACAGAATTATAAAAATGCAACAAAGAGGTAGTATGATGGTGGAGGCCTTGGCAATGCTCGGGCTGATTACCATGGTTACGCCGATACTTTATAAAAAAGCGGCAGAACGTACTACAGAGTTGCAAGATATTAATACTGCTACGCAAATGCGAACTCTTTCTAAAGCATTAGATGACTATATTCAAGATAACTATGCCGAACTTGCCGACGGACCAGTGGGAGAAGCAATGATTGACGGAGATGAAATAGTTCCGTATTTACCATATAATTTCAATATAGACTCCTCAAAATTATTCGGAAGTTATCAATTTGCTCTTCGGAATGAATTAATTAATGAAGGCGAAGAAGGGGAACATTCGGCTATAACCGGTATGGTATTAGCCCCGTTAGAAGGCGAATTGCCGATGATAAGAGCGGCAAAAATTGCATCAATGGTTGGTGCTAACGGTGGTGTGGTTGATAAAAATAGACCTGATTTTAATATTATGGGTGTTCAGGGCGGTTGGAAAGCCAATTTAGATGAATTCGGATTTGATGAAGATGTAATAGATGGAAGTATAGTAACAGCATCTGTACATGCTGTTACTTCTTCCGGAGGTGGTGGTGCAGCAGCATCAATGGAACATGTTTTATACAGAGATAATAGTGAAGGTCCTGAATATAATACAATGCAAACTACATTGTATATGGCGGAGAATCCGATTGAAGGAGTTGACGAGCTTGTTGCCGGTCTTACTACCGGAAAAATCTCGGTTGATGGCGGGATGGATATCAGTGCAGACTTAACGGCAGAAAATGCGACTATTAATAATAGTTTAGGAGCCGGAACGGCGACAATTACCGGCTTGCTAAAAGCAGGTAGTGCCAATATTGCCGAAAAATTTAAAGTAGAAGATAGCGGAGTTACAATTACTGCAGATACCGGTATTACCGGTAAAACAAGTATTGTCGGCGAAACAACCATTGATGGTACGACAACAATTAATGATAATGTCAAAGTTACTGATGGTGGTTTATTAACGGCAAGTGCAGGTGCAGTGGTTTCAGGAACAGTATCGGGAGAAACTGATGATGAAAATACGGAATATACTTTAGTAAGTGATGGCAATTTATTGGTAAAAAATAATGCAAATGCACATTTTACCGGAGATGTCAAAATTGATAATGATTTAATTGCTGACAGTTTGTACGGTAATTTGGAATTGGGCGGCGGAAAAATTGCTGATGGCGAATATAATTTTTTAGCCACAGAAAGTAATGTTGTGATTAAACAACCTAATTTTGAAGTCGGTAATATGTTATCTGTTTTGGATGACGGAACTAATAAAGAAGTATTTATAAATGCGGCAGAAGACGGAAGTACCAATAAGTTATCTCTTGATGCTGACGGACTGAAATATGAACAAGATGATGGTACAACGAATAATTTGTTGGAAATTAATTCTTCAGGTGTAGCTTTAGACAGTTCCGGATCAATTGCTATGTCAGGCGATATTGTAACCGCAAAATCATCATCAATGAGTGCTTCTTTAGGTAGTGCTTTTAATGTAGGGGCGTATTCGGAAGATGGCGAAGGTAATGTGGTAGAATCTACAAAATTAGCTATAGATGCCTCTTCTTCGGTAATGTATGGTGATACTGCGCAAATTATTGGTGGACAGGGAACGGGCGTAAATACACCGCAAATTGAACTTAGTAACGGAAATGTGTATGTGACTGCCGATGAAACAAGAATCAATGATGCCTTTGTGATGAATGATAATGATATTGTTTTTGATGCCGGTGTGTTACCGACAGATAATAATCCTCGTGCTTCCGGTGTAAGGATTTCAAGACAAGGAATCGTGGACGTTGCCGGAGGTTATGTGCCTGAAGGAGGGGACAGTACTGATGGTAGAGTTAATACTCCCGGTTATATCAGAGCAGACAGGTTTATAAGCAATAAATCTTATCCAGATTATGTGGGAGTTGGAGAATATAGTACCGGTGCAACATCTCCTTATGATGCCTATCAGGTTAATCCGGCTTATACATCTGTTATGCACGATATTAAACTTACAACACGAGGTGGCGCTCGCCTGAGTGATATTTTGCCTGATTTTATTAATAAGGGAATTTATGTGTTGGATAATACCTATAAAGAAGAAGAAGGTAAAAAAGAGTGGGAAAAATATACGGTAACGGCTCTTAGTGGTGGAGGATTCACTGTGGATAGTCCTAGTGAGTGTGATGCTAATGATGGAGATTGTATTGCCTCCCCTTGGTTAGGTTTTGTGCCGACTCCGCAGTGTCCGCCGGGATATTCAAAAGTTATTACCATCAATCCAATCCGTTGGAAGATGGCGGAAGCATTTTATATTCCCGGTTTGGAACCTACAGCAACGGAAGTCGGTAAAAAATTCAGGGATTATTTTATTCCCAGAACTAATCCGCTAAATGCAACATTTGAACTTGAAAATGCAAGTGGAGAAGGAAGTCATACCCATATTGTTAAAAGCGGATGGCCGTTAACGTTTCAAACAAATACCTGGCTCAATACAACCATTAGCGGTGTGTATGGTGAAAAAAATGTCGGAAGTACGGCAGAAGGATCCGGAGCAGATGGCGGACAAAGAAAAGTAGCATTTTTAGGTTGGCACTCTATTATGGGATTTTTATATTACGCTTCAGATTATAAAGATTATTTAAACAAGGTCGGTGCTGATTTCGGTCAATTGGACGGTAAAGTTGTATGGAATCTGTTTCCGGTTTATAATGAAGAAATGACCGCAATCGCAAATGTTTATTGTTATTTTGAAAGACGAGCAATGACCTCAACTCCGCGATGGGAATGGAATCCGGAAATTGTTGATGGCGGACAAGCTTATAACGGTTATGACCAGTTAATAAATTTCCGTTGGGGTTTTGATAAAAATAACGAACTTTATAATGATCGTTTGAATGATCCGGTGTTGGGGTATGATGAAGTGTGGTAACTTTTTAAAACCCGTATAATGTGTCATCTAGAGCGATTTGTTCAAGTCAAAAGTGTCCTCACGTACGTTTATGTACGCTGCGGTACTTTTGCTTTTCAAATCCCTCTATCTAGCCTATTCTCCGAGTTTTAACATAAGTTGCATAATGGTATGTTATTTTAATTAAAACTGTTAATTAAACTTCCTGCTAACAGGTACCAGCCATCAACTAAAACAAAGAAAATAATTTTAAACGGTAAAGCCAAAACACTTGGAGGCAACATCATCATTCCCATAGACATAAGAACAGATGCGATTACCATATCTATGATTAAAAATGGTACAAAAATAAGAAACCCGATTTCAAATGCTCTTCGTAATTCACTAATCATAAAAGCAGGTATAGCTATTTTTAACGGTGTTTCAGCAACTGTTTGAGCCGGTTTCTCTTTGCTTAAATTGCTAAATAATAGCAAGTCTTTTTCGCGAGTGTTGTTGACCATAAATTCTTTTAGCGGAGTACTTGCTTTTTCAAGCCCGTCCATAACTTCAATCTTTTCATCAAGTAGCGGTTTAATGCCTTGTTCCCAAGATTTTTCAAGGGTGGGAGACATAATAAATAAAGTTAGAAACAAGGCTAAAGAAACTAATACCATATTGGGAGGGGTAGTATTGGTAGCTAAAGCGCTACGAGTAATGGCAAAAACAACAGCAATACGGGTAAATGAGGTCATCATAATCAAGATAGATGGCGCCAAAGATAATACGGTTATTAATAATAGAACACTGAAAATGCGACCCGTAGCCGTTCCATCAGGTGTGTCATTCATATTAATATTTATACTTTGTGCTTCAGCCGGAAAAGCTAAGAAGATGACGGATATTAGTAAAAAAACGAAAAGAATTTTTTTATTCATGAGTTGCAGTGTCCTTATCAGCTGAAGAATCTATAATTTGTGAACCCGAAGGGGTTAATAAAATAAGGTAATCTTTATTCCGGTATCTTACTAAAATGATTTGATTTTTAGAATCCAATATTTTCTTTTCCAGGATATTAATTTGTTGCCCGTTTTTTAGCTTTTGTGCAAATTTGCATTTTATTCCTTTTTGTTCACAAAACTTAAACAGCCACAGACACAGCAATAGTAATCCGATAACAAAAACTAAAGAAAGCAATGCCTGTAATATTTGATACCATTCCATAAGTATTATCTCCGATAATGTTGTGCTGATTATAGGCGGAAAAACTATTAAAGGTCAATAAAAGGCTTGCCCTTGTTAATATTGTTTGTTAAATTGTGTTTATGGTAAAAAATAAGCAAATAAATTTGATATCTGAAGAACGACGAACATTTGATTTACAAGCCGTTTCCAAGATGTTAAGACCTTTAGCGAAAAATCTGTTGGGCAGGTATGGCTTTACAGAAGTTGATTTGTTGGAAAATTGGAATGACATTGCCGGAGATATGGCCGACTATACTTTGCCGAAACAAATAAATTTTAAAAAAGGAACAAAAACTAACGGAGAGCTTAGTATTGAAGTTCCTTCCGGAGCTTTTGCCGTAGAGTTGCAACATAGAGAAAAATTTATGTTAGCGAAAATAAATGCTTATTTCGGTTATGATGCTGTCAGTAGGTTGAAAATTATTCAGAATGCCGAAATTCCGATACAGGATATTGATAATGTGGGGAAGTCTCAAAAAATACTTGTAACCGCAGATGAAGAAAATTATATTCAATCATTAAGTGAAGGGGTGGAAGATTCTGCATTGCAGAATCGTTTAATCAGCTTAGGGCGCTGTGTTTTCAGCTATAATAAGGATAAAAAATAAGATGAATTTTGAACGAATTATAAAAACAATCAGTGGTTTGATTGCCGGAGTGGTAGTGTTTTTTATGGCCGGAGGTGTGTATTTGTCCAGCAAGGGGTTCGTTTTTCAAGATGATGGCAGTATAGTTTTGGTTGCTCCGGCAGCTGCTCAGGACGAAACAGCCTATACTCCGCCCAGTATTCCCGATAATATTGTTTTGCCTACGGAACACAGCGAAGGAAAAGCTGATGCACCGGTTACTTTGTATGAATATTCATCTTTCGGTTGCTCTCATTGTGCTGATTTTCATTTGGGAGTGTTGCCTGAATTAAAAAAGGAATTTGTTGATACGGGGTTACTTCGTGTTGTTTTTGTACCGTTTCCTTTAGATAAAAATTCCATGAGCGCGGCTTTGGTGGCTGAGTGTGTGCCTGAAGATAAATATTTTGAGTTTATAAACTTACTATTTAAAAAACAGCGAGATTGGGAATTATCTCGTGATCCTGAAAAAGTTATTAAACAGTATGCGACATTAAACGGGTTACCGGCAGAAGATGCAGATAAGTGTTTGCATAATGATGATAATGCTAGAGAAATCCTATCTAACAGACAGAATGGTATAGCACAGTTGGGAATTCGCGGTACGCCGACTTTTATTATTTCTTATAACGGACATTTTGAACAAGTGGTAAATGATTATTCTTTGGATGCTTTTAAAGACTTGATTGTCTCAAAGTTACCTAAAAAAGATAACTGATTAATTTTTTGTGTTCTTCTTAATAACTGCTTAATATTTTCTGATGTAAATTTAAGTAATGAAAAAAGTACCTGAAGACATACGAGAACTTGATGAACGAATTGCTTTATTGCAGGCAAAAGAGGCAAAGTTGCGAGATCGTAATTCAAAATCAGAGTTTTCGCGTGCATCTAAAATAGGATTTAGAATCGGAGTGGAGATGTTTTCCGCTGTAATAGTGGGGGCAGCTATAGGTTATTTGTTGGATAACTTGTGCGATTCAAAACCTTGGTTTTTGGTGGCGTTTATGTTTTTGGGCGGCGGAGCCGGAATTTTGAATGTTTATCGCTTAGCAAAAAATATTGAACATGGTGATTAAGGAGTAAAATATTGTGGCAAACCCAATGGAGCAATTTGAGATAAAGACAATTATTCCTCTAAAAATCGGGGAAGTGGATGTCTCATTTACAAATTCGGCACTATTTATGGTGTTGGCTGTTATTGTGGCGACATTGGTGTTTGGTTTATGCTTACGTAAAAGAACATTGGTACCCAATGTGGCACAATCCGTTCCGGAAGTAATATATGAATTTGTTCATTCATTGTTAAAAGAAAACGTAGGTGTGGAAGGATTAAAATTTTTTCCGTTTATATTTACCATGTTTTTGTTTGTGGCATTTGGTAATTTATTAGGATTATTTCCTTATGCTTTTACTTTTACGTCTCATCTTACGGCAGTAGGAAGCTTGTCCTTAGTTGCATTGTTGTTTAATGTAATTATTGGAATTAAAAAGAAAAAAATAGGATGGCTGAGAACATTTTTGCCTAAAGGTATTCCAATGGCTTTAGCTCCATTGATTATTCCGATAGAAATGATTTCTTTTTTATCTAAGCCTTTTAGTCTTACAGTGCGTTTGGTGGCCAACATGACAGTCGGACATATTATGCTTAAAATTATTGCAGGTTTTGTGGCTGCATTGGGAATTTTGGGGTTTGTGCCGGTGTTGTTTAACAGTTGTATAGTTTGCTTTGAAATTTTTATTGCGCTATTACAAGCCTTTATATATACGGTTCTCAGCTGTATATATTTGGGGGATGCTTTACACGAACATTAATTTTATATAACTTTATTAACTAAACTAGGAAAGGAAAATAATATGGAACCGTTAGCATATATTGGAGCTGGTATGTGTGCATTATCTATGATGGCTGCAGCTTGGGGTGTGTCTCAAGTTTGGACAACCATTATTTCTACGGTAGGCCGCAATCCGCAAGTGAAAAAAGATGTTGATATCTATGGTTGGGCCGGATTTGCCGCTGTTGAGGCTGTTGCTTTGTATGCGTTGGTAGTAGCTTTGGTAATGCTTACCGGTAATTAATTTTATTGTTTGTGGAGAACAGAGATTAACGATTAATCTCTGTTCTCTTGAAGATGTTATAATCAGGTTTTCTTTGTAGGAGCTTTTTATGCCTCAATTGGATTTTAGCGTTTTTCCTTCACAGTTGTTTTGGTTGCTTATTTGCTTTTTTTGCATGTTATTTGTGATGACTTATTTTATTGTTCCTAAAACTGCAGAAATGATTAACTTACGTAAAGCAAAAATTGATGCAGATATGGAAGATGCCGCAAAGATAAAGCAAAAGGTTGAAAAGACTTTAGAAAAATATAACAAAGCATTGAAAGATGCTACAGATGAGGCGAAGGCATCCTTACAGAAAACAAAAGATGAAATAAATCTGATTATAGAAAGAAAACAAGCTGATTTGACTGTGGAATTGAATAGGCAAATTGCTGATGGTGAGAAAAAAATTGCTGCCGGTAGGCAAAAAGCATTGGATAACGTAAATGATGCGGTTGTTGTTTTGGTGCCGGAAATAATGAAAAAATTGGGATTTGCCAAAGTTCCTGCAAGTGTTATTAAAAATGCAACAGCTTTTAATGAAGATAACGGGGAGTAATAATGGACGCCAACAGCAGTGAAATAATTGAAGCGACTCAGAATGCTGTCCTTAGTGTGGCAGATAGTGTTACCAATGCAATAGAAAACGCAACAATAAACATGAGCGGACATTCAGAACCTTTTTATTTAAGTGCTGAATTTTGGGTGGCAATGTCTTTTGTTTTGGTGGTTGTCGGGTTAGCTTATCCGATTTCTAAAATAGCAAAAAAAATGTTGCGAAAACGAGCAAGATTAATTGCGAAGAGAATTGAAGATGCAACAAACTTAAAAGAAGATGCTCAAAAACTTTTGGCAAATTATGAGCGTAAATTTCGTGGAGTAAAGCAAGAGGTTCAGGAAATTGTGCAACGCTCTGAAAAAGAAATAAATTTAATGCGTAAAGAAAGTCTAAGTAAACTTGAAAATGCAATGGCTGTCAGAGAAAAAGAAGCTATGGCAAAAATAAAGTCTGCACAAGCTGATGCATTGAAAGAAGTCGCAGAGATAACTTCAGAAAGAACTGTAAAAGCAGTAAAAAAAGTTCTTAAAGACGTAATGACCTCTAAAGATTATAGTCGTTTGATTGATGCTTCTATTAATGAATTAGAAAATGCAGAATTGTAAAATTCGGTAAATAAAAAATAAAGGCGAGATATTTCTCGCCTTTATTTGATTGTAATTATCAGTTGCGTTTTAACTTATTCCAGCCCTGTGTTTGAGGGGTTTCTACAGTAGGTTCTTCCCATTTACGAGCGGGAGTTTTGTTTTTGTTAAGTTGTTCAGCCTGTTCCGGAGTTTGCGGTAAACCAATCGGCATTAGCTGATTAGTAAGAGCCGGAGACACAAAATCTAATTTGTTTTGTGTCAGAGGGTTAATTAGTGCATCTATAATTTGAGCTGCCGGTTTAGCATTGAAGGTGTTTATTTTGCCTCCGTAGAAGATTGCATACGAATGACATGGAGATGACAGCAAAACGTCTGTATTATCAACTCCTCTTACAAAACGCAATAAAAGACGAGGACGGATAGTACATTTTTCGGTAACATCAAATAAAATATTGTCCTGATTTGTAAATAGTTCTGAAATAATAATTTTTTTAAGATCATCAGTAATTATGCCGCAAAAACCATAAACGGCGAAACCATCAATAGTATATCCGGTGTAATTTGCCGGTCTGTCAGATACTTGATAGCAAAAGATTTGTTCAGCTTTAGTAATATTAGCCAAAGCAGACGGACCGATAGCTGAACTGATTTCCTCTAAAACAGATGTAGAGGTTGCCGGTGATTGGGCATGAGCCGGTACTGCCATAAATAAAGCAGTACTCATTGCTAAGCAACCAAGAAAACGTTTCATACAAAATTCCTCCTAATATAACTATGATAATTATATAGTCTTTATTGAAAATTTCCAGTATTAAAAAAATATTAGGGGAAAAGTAAGGATAAATAAAAAACCTCTCTTGCAAACTGCTATAAAAATAAGCAGTTTAATGCTAAGAGAGGTTTTTATATTTTTTTAATTACTCAGCAGAATAAGCTTTGGCTTGTTTTTGAGCATCATCTTCTGTACGAGCAACATTGATTAAGATGGTTTGTGAAACTTCCGGATGGAGGTTCAATTTTACAGGATATACACCCAAATCTTTGATTGCTTTTTCCAAGTAAACTTGGCGACGTTCAATACTAAAGCCGGCTTCTTTAATTGCAGCAGCAATATCACGAATGGTAACAGAACCATATAATTGACCGGTTTCAGCAGCTTGACGAATCAATACTGCAGCGAATCCTTTGAGAGATTCAGCCAATTTATCGGCATCTGTACGAAGTTGTTTATTGTGAGCTTCAAGTTCTGCTTTTTGTTTTTCATATACTGCTAAGTTTGCTTCTGTTGCGCGCAAAGCTTTCTTTTGCGGTAAAAGGTAATTACG
Source organism: Alphaproteobacteria bacterium (assembly GCA_017457005.1). GTDB lineage: Bacteria > Pseudomonadota > Alphaproteobacteria > RF32 > CAG-239 > CAZU01. The sequence goes on from JAFTII010000019.1 coordinate 10,017, forward strand.
AGCATAACCGTTTTTAACGTTTACTTTGTCGCCCATTTTACCTAATTTTTCAATATGTTCGAGTAGAATAACTTCCATTTTTTATCTCCTCTTACATAGCAACATAAGGCAATAAACCGAGGTAACGAGCGCGTTTGATGGCGCGAGCAAGTTCTCTCTGTTTTTTGGCAGAAACTGATGTGATACGACTAGGGATGATTTTGCCTTTCTCAGAAATGTAACGAGAAAGAAGTTTTACATCTTTGTAGTCAATTTTGAGACCGTCTTCGCCTGAAAACGGGCAGTTCTTTTTTCTTCTAAAGAATACTTGTTTAGCCATAGTAGTTCTCCTTATTCTTCAACAGCAACTGCTTCTGAACTGTCAGAATTTACGGCATCAGAAAATTCTTCAACCTTAACAGTCATATAACGGATGATGTCTTCGTTAACTCTAAGCAAACGCTCATATTCGGCAATAGCCTGAGCAGGGGCAGAGATGTTCAAGAGAACATAGTGGCCTTTGCGGTTCTTTTTGATACGATAAGCGAGGTTTTTGAGGCCCCAGTTATCTACGCGGACAACTTCACCGCCTTGGTTGGCAATAACATTGCTCATTTCTGATACAATGTTACTTACTTGTGAAGCGCCCAAATCTTGACGTGCAATCAACACGCTTTCATATTTGGTCATTAAAAATCTCCTTATGGATTTCTCAACAATTGGCTTGAGGTATTCAAGCCGGTTCTTGTATAGCCAAAGCAAATGCAGTGGCAAGGGACATGCCGATTAATAACACAAAAACTTTATTTTGCAAGAGTTTTCTGCATTGTTTTAATGAAGATTTAATCTTTAGAGCTTAAATTATAGGTATTATGAAAGGTTTTAATATGTATTGGGCAAAGATATCAGTTATAATCGGGGTGTGTGCAGTTGTTTTGGTTGGTGCAAAATCGGCATTATCCGCACTTGATGGTAATATAGGATTGCAGCACCCGTATGACAGGACAGTGGTACACTGCGCAAGTAATAGCAAGTATTCTGCGGAAGATTGTGCGCAATATTTTGAGGCAAAAGGTTTTGTTCGCTTTAGAAATATTCCCTATAAAACAGCCGGATATGATTTATTGAAGGTTGATACATTCCCAACCAGAAGGTGGCGAGAATCCGAAAAAACTCCTCGTTGGTAAGGAGGATGAATGTTAGCGCGCGTAAATACTATCACATTTAATGGTTTAGAAGTTTTAGATGTTGATTTGCAGGTGCAAATAACGTCAGGTTTGCCAAACTTTATTATTGTCGGATTGCCGGATAAAGCAATTGCAGAGAGTAAAGAAAGAGTGCGCTCGGCATTGCAGTCAATGGGAGTGATGTTGCCGGCCAAAAGAATTGTTGTTAATTTGGCACCGGCCGATATGCTTAAAGAAGGCGCGCATTTTGATTTGCCGATTGCGATGGCGGTGCTTGCCGTTATGGGGATAGTACCTTCGCAAAAACTGTCTGAATATATGATAATGGGAGAATTAGGGTTAGACGGTTCAATTTTGCCGGTTAATGGAGTTTTGCCGGCGGCAATGGCGGCAAAGAATAAAAAAATAGGATTGATATGTCCGCAATCTGTCGGGTCAGAAGCTGTTTGGGCCGGTGTTGAAAATATTGTAGCTGCGGCAAATATAACCGAACTGATAAATCATTTAAAGGGAAGTATAGTATTACCTTATCCGGAAAGCAAAAAAGCGGATGGTAAGTATTATTTATCAGATATGGCAGATGTTAAAGGGCAGGAAAGTGCAAAAAAAGCATTGGAAATTGCAGCAGCAGGCGCCCATAATCTTTTGATGGCAGGTCCGCCCGGTGCCGGCAAGTCTATGCTGGCTTCAAGATTGCCGGGAATTTTACCACCGATGAGTGTGGAAGAAGCTTTAGAAACAAGTATGATACATTCAATTGCCGGAGAACTGAAAGACAGTAAATTAAGTTTTGAGCGCCCGTTTAGGGATCCGCATCATAATGCTTCTACTCCGGCGTTGGTTGGTGGCGGACGTAAGGCGCAACCGGGAGAGATATCTTTAGCGCATAACGGAGTGTTGTTTTTGGATGAATTGCCGGAATTTAATAAAGCAACATTAGAAGCCTTGCGACAACCTCTGGAGAACGGTTATGTCAGTATATCTCGCGTTAATGCTCATACAACTTATCCGGCCAAGTTTCAGCTTATAGCAGCAATGAACCCTTGTCGGTGCGGACATTTGGGAGAGCATGCATTGGAGTGCAATCGGGCGCCAATATGTGCGCAGGAGTATCTTGCTAAGATTTCAGGACCATTATTGGACAGAATAGATATGCAAATAGAGGTTCCGGCAGTCAGTCCTTGGGAATTGGCAGATGTAAAAAGCGGAGAAAAATCCGCAGTTATCAGAGAAAGAGTTATCAGAGCAAGAAGGATTCAGGAAGAAAGATTGCAAAAATTGGGAGAATTTAAAGTTCGGACTAATGCAGAACTTAGAGGTGCGTTATTGGAAGAAATTGCAGTTTTGGATAATGATGCAAAGGCTTTATTGATAGCATTTGCGGATAAGAATAAATTATCAGCCAGAGCATATCATAGAACTTTGCGGTTAGCAAGAACGATTGCGGACTTGCAAAGTGAAACAAAAATACTTAAACTGCATATTGCCGAAGCTCTGTCTTATAGAAGAAATATTGCCGGCAGAAAATAACACGGGAGTATGTATATGAAAATGAAATATGGCTTAAAAGTATTGGCTGGATTGATGTTGGTTGCAGCTTGCAGCAAAGAAAGTCCGGAGCTGATTCCTTGCATGTGTGACGGCAGCGAATCTACGTTGGGCTTATTTGATTGTATGTGTGAACCGATGAAAAAGAAGCCGGTTAAGCGATTTTCTTATATTCAAGATACCGGCCCGAGATATCAAACATTGATTTTGGATGAAGAACAACATGATGCGTTCTTGTCATTGCATAAGAATAGAGATAGTTTTGCTCCCGTAAAACTTGAGTATGTTGATTTTAGAATCCGCAAAAATGCAGAATATGAAAACTATAATACAAAACTGGGTAATTATAAGTTTCGTATTTTCGGTTGCCGCCGAGAAAGTAAAAATGTCTTTTTGAACCAAGGTCGGGCAATGCAGAAAGATATGAAGTTCTTTGATGTGTTTTTTGAAACCATGAATGAATATTATCCGGTAGTAGTAGATAAGTCTAATCCTTACTATTTAGATTCTGATAAAATAGAGAATCCGGAATATATTATTACGGCAGAAATCACAGATTATTTTATGAATATTTGTGATGAGTTTGATTGGAAAAACGTAAAACAGAAAAAACTTCGCAGCGGTACATCGGAAATGACTGTTGTATGGAGAGTTATGAGTGTAGATAAGTCAGAAGTTTATTGCAAAGGAATGACTACCGGTTATGGGCAAATATCCGAAGGCGAACCTCGCGGAGAAACGTTGTTGGTTGAACGCGCTTTTGAAGATGCTTTGCTTAAACTTCCTGAGGTTGGATGTTTTAATCGGGTATTGGCACAAAGAGTATCTGCGGACAGCATCAAAAAGCAAAAAGCGGAGTTATTGGGTGAAGAAGTTGAGAATAAAACATTTGCCGGACAGTACGACAATGTTATTAAAGGTGTAAACAGCTTACAGCGTTGTGTGGCTGAAAAAGTTGAGATTCCTTCTAAAGACAGCATTAAGGCTTTGGAAGTTAATAAGAAAATGGTTTTGGATGAAAAATCAGGTTTATCTTCTGTCGGTATGCACGGAAAATTAAATATGAGCGGAAATTCAAAAGCTGAAACTGCATTTCTTCCTGTTGCAGATGTTGAAACTGTTAATGTTGTAGAAACATCTTTGGAGCCGGTGGGAGAAATTGATACAATAGATGTTGTGGAAACCGCTTTAGAGCCGATTGGAAAATTAGCTAAAGTAGGTGTGGTAGAAACTGTTTTAGAACCGGTGGGAGATCTGGTCGCAATAGAAGAAAAATCCGGTTCTTCAGGTGATGGAAAAGTTATCGTGTTAGATGAAAGTTCCGGAATTAATACCAGTGGTAATATGACTTTGATTGAGGAAAGTTTTGGGATTGACGGTACAGGTTCGGTTATTGCAATTAATGATAGTTGTTCTGTTGTGGCTGTAGATGAACAAAGCCGAACGATTGTAACCAACATTACCAAAAATATGAATGATAATGTTAAAATTGTAGAGGATTATTGGGTGGATGTTCCTCTTGATACGGATGATCAGGCATTGGTTGACGGGAAGAATATGTTGGAAAGTTCGTTTGCCGGTATTAGTAATAAGTTCTGTATTAAGAATCAAATTCCTTATGAGAATATGAATCCGCAGAACTTGTACAAAGTCAGAGCATCGGTAGTATCAGTCAGAAATGCTGAAGGAAGAAAAGGATCAGGTTTGATTATCGCAGATAATTTGATTCTGACGTCTGCGGATTTGATGGTAAAAAATAATAATAACTTTGATATTAAAACCATTAACGGTAAAGAGATGAAAGCCGCAGCATTAAGAGTTAATCCGGCAAAGAATGTTGCATTGCTTTTATTGGATACCCCAACTAAATACACGCCGTTGCCGTTATCTTTACAATTACCGGAAGTTAATAAAGACATATTGATGACTTTAGGTTTGTTAGATTTGGATGATGAAGGAGAAGGATATTTGGATAATGAAGGTAAAGTTATCGGATATCGTTGGACAGATAACGGAGATGCTGAAATTATAGTAGATACATTTGTCCAAACCGTTACATTGGGTGGGGCTTTGATAGATAATCACGGTAATATTGTCGGGATGGCTCATAAAACTAAAAAATCTGATGAAACTCCTGATTTGTTTATTCCGGTGGAAACGGCTTTGAGAAGTTTAGGATTGGAAATTTGCGGGCGTGAGTTTGGTACTCGTAAGCCAGTCGGATTCAAAACTTATGAAACACCTTTAGCTGATGCTATTGATGCTTCTAAGAATAAAGCACCGAAGCCGATGAAAGAAGGCAAAAAGTAAATAAAGAAAAACGGAAGTCTTAAAAGCTTCCGTTTTTTTACAGATATAGAAATAATTATGAGGTGTAATGTACAAGAAAACCCCTCACAATAATAAAATTGTGAGGGGTTTTGATGATTATTTTTGGGACCTAGATCTCTTTTTCATTCTTAAAACAAAATCTTCTTTAAAAATATTTGTTTATAGCTTGCTTAAATTGCTCCAAAAACAATTCTTTGAAGTACGATGCGTTATTTTGCTCATAAAATAGTATAATTGCCTTCTTATATTCAATTTCATCAACACTTCTATATGAAAGCGGACAATATTGGTTAGCTAACAAAATTGCATTGCTTAAAATTCTTGATGTGCGTTTATTGCCGTCTTCAAATGGTTGAATATATGCAATCATCAAAACAGTAATAAGAGCTTTTTCTATCGGATTTTCGGTTTTGTTTATTACTGCTATCAAATTTTTCAGAGCTTCTTTTATTTGATATGAATTGTCTAATGGTTTGTAATTGCTCCCGACAATTCCAACCATACCATTACGAATACCTGTTGCAACTCCAAGCTCATCAACAAGTAGTTTGTGTAATTCTTCAATTTTTGCAACAGTCAGATTCTTATAATATTCAGGAGATTTCAAAACAAAATCTAAGGCTTTTTTATGATTTATTATCATATTTGTTTCTTCTCTTGTCTTGCCGTTTGCTGAAATATTTTCATTTAGCAAACGTTCTGTATCTAAAAGAGTATAGGTGTTACCTTCTATTTTAGATGACTTCCAAGCAAGCTCTATGGTTAAACGCTCAAATTCTTTTTGTAACAGATTTGGGGAAAGCTTATTTCTTTTTTCTATGTATGTATTGTTTAGCTGTTCTAACTCTATCTTTTCTTTTGGAGTTAATAAATCTTTTAGTGCAGAAAAGACCTCAAAATTAAAACCTTTTATATCGGGTAACCTTTCGTCTTGATCTTTGTTAAAATAGGTTTCAATATTTACATCATTTAATAAACCGGCTTTTATATACGGATTATAAACAGTAGCTTTTGCAAGGCCAGATTTTTCTATGTCATTATTTTCTAATAATAACTTCAAATCTCTGGTAATTGTCATTTTGGTAGCTTCATATCCCATTTTAGTGAGGAAAACTTCAATGTCCTCACGTTTGGTATTTGGATTATCTTTTATAAAATCTAGTACCAATTCTTGACGTTTGTTATACATTTCTGCTCCAATCGTAACATTCTATTTATCAAATCGTAACATTTATGTTACTATTAGTCAATTTATTTTTGCGCAAAAGAAAACCCCTCATATATTTTATGTCTGATTTTCAGAAAATACTTGCTTTATGTTGAGGTTATTTTATAATGTGAACAAAATATTATAATTGTATCACTTAAATTTTTTTAATTTATTATGTTTTGCAAAATTATTTTTTTGGTTGGAGTTTTTTTCTCTGCCATACTTTTATTAGTAGCAACTTTCTGCATATTTAAGTTGTTTAGGTATGTTATATATCAAGGATGGAAGGTTCATTCTTGGAATGCATCAAATGATCCGGATTATCATGTATTTGGTAAAATCTACTATAAAGATGGACAAGAGTACGAAGGTGGGCATCCAAAGTATTACCAAACTTTTGAAGATGCTCTTTTAAACAGAAATCCTATAGATGGATAAAAAAGATAAAAAGCTTTCAGAAAATATCTGAAAGCTTTTTATCTTTAAATTTTTGCAAATATCTCTTGTATTTGGTTTCTAGCTTTTATCAGCCATTCAATGTGGCAATCTACATCTCCATAATGGAGCTTTGAATTATAAATAAAAATCTCACAATTTTTAGATGTATAAATAGCGCTCATTATTTCCTTGTATGTTTCTTTATTTGCCAAAAAAGCAATAGCATTTTGATTTATTGAAGATAGAGCGTCATCTATAATCGGTAAATATTTTTGCATTTGTATTGAACATAAAGCACCCTCAATCATATTTTTGTGAGTAGATTGTATCCATCTTTCATTAGAAGAAATTTCACAAAGTATTGAAACGATTGGATTGCTATCATAACATGTTTCAATAAAGTGGTATTTATTGCAAAATACCAATCGCTTACACAAAGAAAATATGCCTAAGTTGTCTTTATCCTTTATTGTTAAAAGAAAAACTAAGTACACTAAATGCCTTAAACCAACAGAAGCTTTGAACGGAAATGCGTTTTTATTTGGATATTCATTCACGATTTCTTTTGCATGTGCTTTATTGTTAAAATACATTAATTGCAATCTATATACAGTATAATGTATAAGCACTTCTGCTACTATTGTTTTATAACATTTTCTCTCTTTATTTGCATCAAGTAACAAATCAACATAATTATTCATAATACATAATATTTAAATAGTTTAACATCATAATATTTAATAGTGAGTTGATGCTAATCTATTTTATTGTTAAAATCAACATGATTTAAAACAAAAAAAGCACCACAAGGGTGCATTTTTGTTTTAATGGTGCCAACAGAGAGACTCGAACTCCCGACCCACTGATTACAAATCAGTAGCTCTACCAACTGAGCTATGTTGGCATCATCGCTATGCTTTATATATGAGGAAGAATTTATTGTCAATATTTAAAATCATACTTTTACTTATTTTATGAGAGGGACTTGACATTTTGATTTTAAAATTGTACGATATTCGTATAGATGATGGTAAGAGATATGTTTAAGGTATTATCTGTAAATCAATTTTAATAGTATAATCTTAGGAGGATGAATGTTTAAATTTAATTGGGAAGATTTAGAGAAAAAATCTACGAGAGAAGTATTGAACGGTTTAATGAATGGAAAATATCCGTTACAAGATACAGCCAAAAGATAAATGTTGTATTTAATTTTAATTTAATTATACTTACAATGATTTATGATTTTTATGTATTTACTTAAATATTTTTGTTTATGGGAATTTTTTTGTTTGATGTAATTGCTCTTATTTTTTTAGCAATTGTTTTTTGTTGGGCTTTCACTAAGCTGTTGAAGAGTATCTTCAATCTTAGAGCTATTAATCGAGCTAAAAAGTATTATTATGCTGGGCCTAGAACTTGTGGAATGGTTCTTAATAAGAAGACGCAAAAACTTGAGGCGGATAGTCGATTAATTTTGCCTTTTGAGTGAGTATGTTTTTGAAAGAGATTGCTAAAACAATCTCTTTTTTTATCGGTTTTTTAATATTTTTCAGATATTCTGATTGACGTTTCTTGGAGGCATTACTATATTATCCAAAGATTATATTGAGGGAAAAAGATGGCATTTAAAACTAAAAGATTATTAAAAAAATTAGTTTCGTGGTCAGGTTTGTTCTTTTTTGTGTTGGCTGCATATATGTTGTATCATCAGCTATCTCAGTATAGTATGGCAGATATTAAAGATGCCTTATTTGCCATTCCGGCCAAAAATTTGTGGTTGGCAAGTTTAGCTTCGGTTTGCGGTTATGTGGCGCTTTCTTCTTATGATTATTTGGCATTACGTTATGTTCGGCGAAAATTGGCAATGTGGAAGTGGGTTTTTGCCGGATTTATAGGATTTTCAGTTAGTAATAATGCCGGTCATGCGATTGTTTCAGGTGGAACAATTCGTTATCGCCTTTATACTCGTTGGCGGTTTAGAGCTTCTGAAATTGTGCGAATGGTTACTTTTTCCGGATTTACATATTTGGTTGCTTGTTTCTTTTTAATTATTGTCGGCTATATTTTGACTCCTAATCATGCTTTTGGAGGCGGTTCTGTTTCTAAGTTAACCACACAAATAGTGGCTCTGATTTCTGTTTTGGGTTTGGTTGTTTATTTTGGGGCAAGTTTGTTTTACAAAAAGCCGATTATGATCAAAGATATGGAATTTGATATTCCATCATTCAAAATGGCATTGGCACAAACATTTATCGGGGCTGCGGATATTGTGATGGATTCATTTGTGCTTTATTTTTCATTAATTCCGTTTGTAGATGTGCCTTTTGAAACTTTTATGGGAGTGTTTATCATAGCAAAAGTTCTTGGGGTGTTTAGTCAAGTTCCCGGAGGTTTGGGTGTGTTTGAAGGGTTGTTCATGTATATTATCCCCGGTGAACATAACCAAGCAGTATTATTCGGAGTGTTAATCGCATACAGAATAATTTATTATTTATTGCCGTTGTTTTTGTCAGCAATAGTTTTGTTCAGTTATGAGGGATATCTGAAATATTCTAGAAATATCAGATTGCAAAAACTAAAATTACTTAAAAGATAGTTTTTTATTCGTTGTTACCAAGGAAGCTGTTTACTGCGCTAGTAAAATAATCTCTGAAGCTTACAGGATCAGTTGTCATATCTTGTAGGTAGTCTAATTTACGGTAGCCAAAGGCACTGCCGTCATTGACTCTAACCAGTACCACTTCTAACGGATAAGATAAGTCATACATTGAAATGAAATTATTTGAAGTATCATCTTGATAGTTGATTAAAAATAAGTCGTATTCATTAATATATTCGTGATTGTAAATTTCTTCTACCATGGCAATTGCTTCCGGACAGGTATAGCAAGGTTGATTGCTGAAAAAAACATAGATTATGGATTTGTTGTCATTATTTGTATTGGCGCTTAGATATTCAGACATTATCTGATTATTGGGGTATTCCGGATAATCATACGGTTGAGCATTGGCAATACAAGCAAAACTTATTATAATGGCAAAAATTATTTGTTTCATTATGTTCTCCTCTCTTGAGATTTAGAGCGGAGAACAAGCCTCCGCAAACCAAGGTTGAATTTCTGCAGGTAATGAATCTATCAGCTGTTCAAATACAAATTTATGATATTGGTCAAGCCAACAAATTTCCTGTTTGTTTAAGAGATATTTATTGATAAGACGTTTATCAATAGGTACTAAGGTTAATGGAACAAAACAAAGCATGGGTTTGGGGTATTCCGGATTATTCATTGCGGAAATATAATATAGATTTTCTATGCGAATGCCATATTCATCTTCAACATAATATCCCGGTTCAATGGAAGTTATTTGTCCGACTTCTAATGCTATATTATTACGACGCTGAGAAAGAGAGAAAGGACCTTCATGAACATTGAGGAAATGTCCTACACCATGACCGGTGCCGTGAGCATAGTCTTTGCCAAATTGCCATAGTTGTGAACGGGCAATTCCATCTATAATACTGCCGGAAGTTTGGGGCGGAAAAATGGTGTTGGCAGCGGCTATATGTGCTTTTAATACTTGGGTAAAACTATCTTTTATTTTTTGCGATGTTACGTTACCGATAGCAATGGTGCGTGTAACATCAGTCGTGCCGTCAAAATATTGTGCGCCACTATCTAATAATAATATATTTCCTTCGGATAGAGATAAATTCGTTTGCTCGTTAGGTTGATAATGAACGATTGCTCCGTTGCTTCCAAACCCGGCAATGGTTGCAAAGCTATTCTTATAAAAATTTTGTTCTTGAGAGCGTAATTCATATAATTTTTCTACAACAGACAATTCAGTTTGATTCTGCCAATTGTTATCCAGCCAATATAAAAATTTACATAAAGCAACGCCATCTCTGATATGAGATTTTTTAAAGCCGTCAATTTCTATAGGATTTTTGATTGATTTCCATTTTTCTACAGGATTGTGATGATTGCTTTTCAGAATTTTACATTGTTTTATTGTAGAATTAATTTTTTGAGGTGTATGATTGGGAGATAATCCTATAATTTTGTTTTTTAATGCAGATAATTCATCTTCCAATTTGTTAAAATCTTGTTGGTACAGACTAATGTTACCATCTTTATCTATTAGAGCAAAAGCTCTGAAGATAGGAGTATAGGGAAGAATGTCAGAACGTAAGTTTAATAACCATGAAACACTATCCGGCTCACATAATAAAAAAGCATCTAAGTGATTTTCTTGTATGTATTGAGTTAGATAAGACAGTTTTTCATCTGAAGATATTCCTGAAAATTCAATGCAGTGTTCAAAAATATCGGTTACTTTAGAAGATAAACTTGAGCCTAAAATTTGTTCGTTATCCTCAACGAAATTATGTTGGGTAAGAGTACGGTGCCAAAAATCAACTTCGCTAATACTGTGATGCCAAGGATTATAAGCAATAGTAAGAGGATATTTGATATTTTGCTGTAACCAAGATCCGATGCTTTCTGACGTGCATACAACTTCAACTGATGAAGCTGAAGTTTCTTTTTGTGCTTGAATGTTGTAGCGACCGTCAACCAACAGAAAAGTCTTGTTTTGCATTATCAATAAAGTGCCGGCAGAACCGCTAAAACCGCAAAGTTCCATTATTTTATTTTCTTCAGGAAGAATATCTTGTCCGATAAAGGTGTTGTTATGAGGAACGATATAGGCATCCCAGTTTTTATTTTTTAATAACAATGCAATTTCATCTAAAGTCATCGTCTATTCCTTTTGCATTAAGGCTGTTCGCCAGTTTTCAGATTTGTATAATTCGGATAATTTTAAGCCGAGTTGTTGATGAGCATTGATGACCCATTGTTCTTGTTCATCTACAAATCCGGATAGTATGGCGTATCCCTTGGAAGATAAATGTGTTACAGTATCGTTACTCATGTCTAACAGCGGGCGTGCTAAAATATTGGCTAAGATTAAATCGTACGGGGAATTATCTGTAACTAAAGAAGATTGATATCCGTTGCTTTGAGCAATCTGTATATGCGAATCGAGATGATTGTTTTCAGCATTGGTTTTGGTTACCAAAACAGCCTCATCATCAATATCCACTGCAATAATTTCGGCATTCGGCCAAAGTGAGGTTGCCGCTAATGACAAGATGCCGGATCCGGTACCTATATCCAGAATTTTGGAGGGCGCAAAACCTTGGTTATGTAAATCACAAATCGCTTTTAGGCAAGAACGAGTGGTATGATGGTCAGAGCCAAAAGCAGTGGCAGCATAAATTTGAAGAGGAATTTTATCGGTTTGGGGAGTGTGGCTTTCATGAATACCATAAATTAAAAACTTATCTGTTTCAAACGGAGCAAAACGAATGACGTAGTCTTTTAGCCAGTTAGAGCTTTCCAGTTTTTCTGCTTTGTATGGTGGTAGTTGAAAATGAGAACTTTGTTTTAGCATTTCAGTTTCATCAAAGACAGTGCAATATCCGATATATTCATCGTTGCCGTCATCATCGTAATTTTGGGCGCTTACTTCAAAAAAATCTTCAAGAAATTCCGTGAACTCGTCACTTACATTTTCTTTAGGCGAAAAAATAACCTGCCAACAACTGCTCATCATTATAATAGTTATCCCGTATGTTATAAAATTATTTACTTACGATAGTTTATAGTATAATAATTAAAAATAAATTTAATTCTTCTGAGAGAGGCGTTTTATGAATAAATGGTATCTGCTGATAGTTTTATTTCTTTCCGCTTGTGTTAAGGCCGGAGACTTTAATATTTTAAGTCAACGTAATGATATTTTTTATGCTCTTAACGGATATAAAATTACTCCTTATGAGGAAGAAGAATTAAAATTGGTAAAAGTAGAAAAAATTATTGAAAATAATTTTAAGGTAAATCAGGCTCAAACTGTTGATAAAGGGCAGTCTGTTTTGACTAATAAAATTTTTGTGAAGGAATATTTTGCTAAAGAATTTTTGAAGGCTAATAAAAATGGTGTTATGAACAGTTCGTCTTTGCCGGTGATGATTAAAAGTGATAAGCAGTATAAAATTACCGGTAGTGTGGTAATTGACGGCAAAACTTTTTATTTGATACCGAGTGAGTTGGAAGATTATAGAATCCTGATGAATGAAGACGGGACACTTTATGATAAAATCGGTCAAGTCAAAGGAGATTATTTGATTCTTTTGGATATAGAGTTTTTTCCTTATCCTGCAGATTTGAAAATGCAAACATTGACTGCTTCATTTTCTAAGCAATCCGAATCTGTTACCGGATATGATGTAAGATTTGATGGGGTCAGGTTAGATAGAATTTGGTTTACATATATGGATTACAGTCAACCTGAAGGGGGAGAGTTCAAAAATCTCAGCTTCCCCAATAAGCCAGGTTTGATTACCATAAACGGAATAGGTTTCAGAGTTCTTAAGGTTGATGATAAAAAGATAACTTATATGGTTTTGGCTAATTAATCGTAATCTTTTTTTGATTTTTGAATAAAAATCTTGCGCATAAACATTGCTTGTTGTATAAAAGCTTTCAGTTGAAGTTTTTTTAGGAGTATGAACAATGGCTGGACATTCCCAGTTTAAGAATATTATGTATCGTAAAGGGGCGCAAGATGCCAAAAAGGCCAAAATGTTTGCTAAACTGGCTCGCGATATTACTATTGCGGCCAAAAGCGGATTGCCGGAACCAGATAAGAATCCTCGGTTGCGTTTGGCAATTCAGGCAGCCCGTGCAGAAAGTATGCCTAAGGATAATATAGAGCGTGCTATTGCGAAAGCTTCGCAAACGGCAGGTGGTGCTGATTATGTTTCGGTTCGTTATGAAGGGTTTGGACCCAATAAAGTAGCTGTTATTGTGGAAGCTATGACTGATAATAAAAATCGTACGGCAGGGAATATTCGTACCATTTTCGGAAAACGTGGTGGCGCAATGGGTGAGAATGGTTCGGTTGCGTTTAATTTTGAGCGTATAGGTTTTATCCAATATCCGTTATCTGTTGCCGATGCTGATAAAATGTTTGAAACCGCTTTGGAAGCTGGGGCAAATGATGTGATAACCGATGATGAATATCATGATATTGAGACGCTTCCTGATGATCTTAATTTGGTTACAGAGGCATTGGAAAAGGTGTTTGGAACGCCATCAGCATCTCGTTTGGACTGGAAACCAATGGTTAAGACAGATATTACGGATGTGGAATCTGCACAAAAATTATTGGATTTTATTGATGCATTGGAAGATGATGATGATGTACAAAGAGTTTATCATAATGCAGAAATATCTGAAGATGTTTTGGATAAATTAGCGTAAGCTTCTGAAAAGTTAAAAAGCCCTTTCTAAAAACAGAAAGGGCTTTTTAGTTAATGATTTTTTTGTTACTTTATTATATAAATAGCGTTAAACGTTGTTTATTGGAGAATTGTCAATGATTAGAATTTTAGGGTTGGATCCAAGTCTTTCATCAACCGGTTGGGGAATAATAGAAACCGAAAATAATAGAGTACATTATGTAGCAGACGGCTTTATTCCTACGGATGCCAAAACCCCGATTGCCGAACGTTTGGCAATAATTAATAAAGCTCTTTGTGATGTAATTGATTTTTATAAGCCGGATGAAGCGGCTATAGAACAAGTATTTTTGAATTCAAATGCCGTTTCTACCATAAAATTAGGAATGGCAAGAGGAGTAGTAATCATGGCTCCGGCAATGTTTGGTATTAATGTTACCGAATATGAACCAAATAAAGTTAAAAAAGCAGTTGTGGGAGTGGGTAAAGCAGAAAAAAAACAAGTGGAGACGATGGTAAAAATATTATTGCCGGGGTGTCAGCCAAAAAATAATGATTCATCAGATGCTTTGGCAATAGCTTTGTGCCATTTTCAATATAGAAATTCTTTAATGCTCAAAAAATAATTTACATATTAAACTATATATTTATGTAAAATAAGTTCTATTTTTGTTCTTAGAATGTAAAAAAATCTTGTATATATGATTCTTTTTGTTTAATCTGTTGGCAGATATTAAATTAAGGATTTTATTTAATGATAGCAAAATTACGCGGTTTAGTTGATGTAATCGGAGAAGATTACATAATTATAGATGTAAACGGAGTCGGATATTTAGTATCGGCTTCAGCAAAAACACTTTCTAAACTTGTTAAAGGGGCGGAAGTCTCTTTGCTAATAGAAACAATAGTTAGGGAGGATAGTATCTCTTTATTTGGTTTTGCTGATGCTTGGGAAAAAGAATGGTTTAATACTCTTACTAAAGTTCAGGGAGTTGGAGCTAAAGTTTGTTTGGCCATATTATCAGCTCTTTCTCCGGTGCAGTTAGCTCAGGCTATTTCAGCTCAAGATAAAAATTCTTTTACCAGGGCAAACGGAGTAGGACCCAAATTGGCGGCGCGAATTATAACTGAATTAAAAGATAAAATTGTAACGGTGCCGATAGCAGATATTTCTTCCGATATGATTCTAAATCAGGAAGGAATGGAAAATGCTAATAAAGTTGCGGATGTAGTTATGGCGCAAGAAACAGATCCTAATAAGTTGGAAGATGCAATTTCAGCTTTGGTAAATTTGGGCTATCAGAGGTTAGAAGCATATAAGGCGGTAAATCAGGCAATTTTGAATAATCCTAATGCTGATATGGCAATGTTAATCAGGTTGGCGCTAAAAGAATTTGCAAATAAGGATTAAGCTAAATGATAGATGAACGAATTGTGAGTCCTAAAAAACAAATTGAAGACGAAAATAATAATTCTGCTCCGATTAATCTGCGTCCACAAACATTAGATGATTTTGTAGGACAAAGGTTGGTATGCGAAAATCTGAAGGTGTTTATAGAAGCGGCTAAAGGGCGAGGAGATGCTTTGGATCATGTTTTATTGTTCGGTCCTCCCGGACTTGGAAAAACAACTTTAGCCTCAATTGTTGCTAAAGAGTTGGGCGTAGGGTTCAGAGCTACTTCTGCGCCTATGATTTCAAGATCAGGAGATTTGGCAGCAATTCTTACAAATTTAGAGCGCAATGACGTATTGTTTATTGATGAAATACATCGTCTGAATCCGGCAATAGAAGAAGTTTTGTATTCTGCTATGGAAGATTTTCAGTTGGATTTGATTATTGGAGAAGGACCATCGGCGCGTTCGGTAAGAATTGATTTGCAGCCATTTACTCTTGTCGGGGCTACAACACGTTCCGGAATGTTGTCAACTCCATTGCGAGAGCGTTTTGGTATTCCTTTGCGTTTAGATTTCTATTCTCCTGATGAGCTGAAAAAAATAGTTTTACGTGGAGCAAAACTGCTTGATATGCCTCTTTCTGATGTGGGGGCGCTGGAAATTGCCAAACGTTCACGTGGCACTCCTCGTGTGGCAGGACGTTTGCTTCGTAGAGTGCGAGACTTCGGGTCAGTTTGCGGAGCAAATGAAATAGATAATAAAATTGCAGATAATGCTTTGCGGCGTTTGGATGTTGATGATTATGGTTTAGATGCTTTTGATAGGCGTTATTTAAATTGTATTGTGCAAAATTATGGCGGAGGACCTGTAGGTGCCGACACTTTGGCAGCGGCTTTATCAGAAGAACGCGACACAATAGAAGAGGTGATAGAGCCATTTTTGCTTAAACTCGGATTTTTGCAGCGTACACCTCGCGGAAGAGTTATATCTGATTTGGGGTGTCGTTACTTAGGTGTACCGCAAATGCGTAAAGATAAAGCTACGTCTCAACTTGATTTATTAGATATATAGAAAGGAATATTATGATTATAAAACCAATTTCTGCAACCGTAGGCGAAATTAAAGATAATAAGTTTTTGTTTCCGGTAAGAGTTTATTATGAAGATACAGATGCCGGAGGTATTGTCTATTATGCTAATTATCTGAAATTTGCAGAACGTGCCAGAACGGAATATATCAGAGCTTTAGGTGTTCGGCAGCAAGATGCTTTAGAAGCAGAAGATAAATTTGCATTTGTTGTCAGACATTGCGAAGTTGATTATCAGGCTCCGGCTGTTTTAGATGATGAATTAGTGGTTTCTTGTCAAGTTGTTGAAATCGGCGGTGCCTCTTGTACCATGCACCAAGAAATTATGCGTGCAGATAAGCTATTGGTTACGATTGATGTAAAAGCTGTTTATGTATCTTTGAAAAATAGAAGGCCTGTACGTATTCCCAAAGAGCTAAGTTTAAAACTCGTATAATGTGTCATCTAGAGGGATTTGCTCAAGTCAAAAGTGTCCTCACGTACGTTTATGTACGCTGCGGTACTTTTACTTTTCAAATCCCTCTATCTAACCCATTCTCCGGGTTTAATGAAAATTGCATAATGTGTCATCTGGAGCGATTTGTTTAAGATTATATAATAATGTCGTACTTCAGCTTGACCGAAGTATCTTTTTGTTGGAGATTGTCCGAATAAATTGGACAATGACATCTAATTTCTAATGACTTTATCTTCGTCCATCTCTTTTGATTATATATTGACATTTGCGTAAAACAATGCTATCCTAAAATCAGGTAACTGATTTACAGGAGCAAAAACTATGTCCGGCTACAGACATATTATATGTGTTATTGTGAGCATTTTATTATTAAATGC
>JAFTII010000020.1 GCA_017457005.1 Alphaproteobacteria bacterium
CGCCGCCATTGTTGGGACGTTCTTTATCTTCGCCATTAATACGGTGCGAATAAATCTGTTTGCGCTGATAATCCGGTAATAACCAAACTTTGGCTAATGCAGAATTTATCTGCACCAGCAAAGCTAATAATATTACTCCGAACCTGAACATTATCCTATCCTTGTAATTATTTAATTACAGAATAGCATATTAAAAATGAAGTGTCAAATCTTTATTGAGCGTGGTGGACGAATTGAAAATAGCTATTACTTATTAATTTCAAATAACTTTAATCTTACATAGTCTCTTCGCGGTTGAGAAACGTTGTCTTGTTGTAAATATTGTTCCAGTAAATCTCTTATTTCCTGACTATATTTAGGACGCCCGGCAGCAATATTTACTATTGCATGAACTGCCGCTCTGAATATCTGGTCATCTTCCACTTGCAATTGGTCTGCCAAAATCAAATATGGCGGAGTATAGCTGTCATTCTTCTTTAATAAACTGTAATCATAAGAATTCTTTTGTATTTTTTGCGCAATTTTCTTAGAAATATCATTATCTTTAGCACGACTGCGCCAGACAATTCCTCTTCCGGTTGCTGCTACTAATTTACGAATTCTGTTTAAGATACCTTTTTGGGGTGTATCAGCCATTACTACCTCATTATTTTTCTTCAACTATGCCGGTATATTTTATATATTTTTTATACTTATTAATAACCTTTTGGACTTCGGCCATGATGCCTTTTTTCTCTTCGCAAGTTTTGCTGTCTTCATGCCAAACGCCCCCTTTCTCTTCACATTCAATACGCGGACGATTGGTATATTGATAATAAGCATAAAAAACAGCTCCGGATAATAAGAATATCACTATCAATACGATAAAGTGCTTCAAAATAAATAAAATAAACCACGCTGTTATGATAGCTAATACAATTAATTTATTTAAAGCCGGATTATTATTCAATACATATCCCTGAAAACCGAAATATAACACTCCTAACAAACATAATGCAGTTAACGGATTATGTATCAACCAACTCAGTACTTTTTTCAGTTTGCTGTTTTTTTCTGAATTATCTTCACTCATTATACACACTCCCTTTAAGAGTTATTCGCTAAAATCGGGGTTATTTTTTTTATAATATTATCAATTACATTTTCAACATTTACGGAGTTTGTTTCTTTGGTAATATTTATTTCCGTATTAAATGAATAATCACTATCACTTAAAGCCTCGGCTTTTAGGAAGCCTATAATTTCAAGAGCTTGTTCCAAATCATGAGAAACCAACATTAGAGGAGCTTTTGCTCTTTCTAATTTCAGATATATCTTATCAGCAAAATAATCTTGCTTAATATTTAATCCTAAATATCCTAAATTGCCGATTTCTTTATAAATGCAGGCTGTACTTTCTTGAGAAAGATTGATGATAAATTTTATTCCGATCGTTAATGCTACATACGGAGCGTATTCTTTTAGGGCTTTACTTTTATCCTTGACCTTAAAAATGACGGCATCAATTTTGGAATCGGTAAGGCAAGACTCTACAAATAAGGCAACTGCAAACCAATTATTGGAAAAATTATAACTGCTATTGCGAACAATAACTATTCTATGATCAGAATATGTCATAAAAAAATCATGAGCATATTGACGATATTCTTTCCATGTTGCGGCTGAAAATGATGATACATCAAAAACCGGACGTTTTTCCTGTAAGAATTCATCATTATCATTGCCATCAATTATAACTTCTATCATCAATATTCTCTAATGGTTATTTTTGTGCTACTTTATTACTTTCTTTTTTAGCAAACATAGATTTGTAATTATTATGTAAATCAGTTACCATTTTTTTGAAGTTTGCCAAATTAGTTCCACTCAAGTTTTCTCCGGTAGATGCTCTAATAGTACGAGGATTTACTCGTCTTCCGTTTTGGATAACCTCATAGTGCAAGTGAGGTCCGGTAGAACGACCGGTGCTACCGACATAAGCAATAACTTGTCCTTGTTTAACTCTTACACCGGGGCGAATCCCTTTAGCAAAACCTTTCATGTGTCCATAAGCTGTAGAAAACTCCGAATTATGGCGAATCTTAATGTAATTACCATAAGAGCCATTATATTTAGCAACTTGGACAACCCCGTCCCCACCGGCAAAAATTGGTGTGCCACTGGGAGCTGCATAGTCAACCCCCCAGTGAATCTTAGTACGGCGCAAAATAGGATGATAGCGCTTTCCAAACGGAGATGATATACGTGCGTTACGCATGGCAAGAGGTTTTTTATCCAAAGTCTTTTTAAGAGCCATGCCCTTTTCCGTATAATAATCCGTACCGCCATTTTTATCCTTAAAACGATACATGGCAATTTTATCATTTCGCAAAATAAGTGCCGCATACAAAACATCACCAGATTTAACGACCTTACCTTCCGAATCGATGTAATTTTCATATATTATTTCAAATTTATCTCCTTTGCGAACATCACGGCGGAAATCCACCCCATAGGCAAAAATAGAAATAAAATTATGAACAACCCGATTAGGAACTCCGCCATCTTGCATGGATATTGAAAGGCTACCATCAATTTCTCCGGTTGCACTATTAATTTCTTTAACCAGCTCTTGTTTGATGTCTGATACTTCATATATGCTTTGCTCATTGAGAGTGGCGACGATTTTTTGCCCGATGGTCGGTTCAATGATAAAACTGTTCAAACGAACAAATTTACCATCACTGTTATTTACGGTAATATTTGCGTGTAGCTTTTGCCCTACTCGCAAATTTTTGGGATCATAATGTTTTTTTAGCGCATAAAATAAGTCGTTTGCCTTGGCTCGGTCAAGCCCTAAGTCGGTAAATACGGAGATAAGAGTATCCCCTTTTTGCACAATAATTTCTTTATCTATATTTTTTTGACGCACCAAATTATTTACCAAAGCAAACAATGAACGAATATTTTCCGCAGTTTCTTCAGGATAGATGGTTTTGGCATCAGAAATACTTTGTGCAATAGAGTTCTCTATCATTAAATAGTTAGTATCTTTATCTGAAGAAACAGAAGCCTCAACGGCATTGTTATTGGTGAGTGACAGAATAAATGCAAAAACGACCGCACAAGCATACCCGATTACAATCATCTTACGCTTGCTGCGACTACGAATATTAACACTAATGTAACGCCCTATTTGCATAATTACCTGCCTAAAAAGTGATTACCATCCATCCGATAATATTTTTTTATGAACAAAATATAAAGAAAATTATAGCTCAGATGTGTATAAATACGGATTATAATATAAAATTGTAAAAAAAATTATAATTAATAAAAAAAATACTTGCTTTTATTTTTTTTGTTGGTTATAAGGTTATTCGTTGTTGGGGGTGTAGCTCAGTTGGTTAGAGCGCCTGCCTGTCACGCAGGAGGTCGCGAGTTCGAGCCTCGTCACTCCCGCCAGTTTGAAAAAAGTGCCTATTTCAGGCACTTTTTTGTTTTTAAAAATTTACATAAAAAATAGTTAATAACAACTTTCGTAAAATTCTTGTTTTTGAAACCGGTAGTGTTATAGTGCAGTTAAACTTTTAGTATTTATGAGGAAAAAATGTTAGGAACGTTTGATTTTCAACAATTTGTCAGTGCTTTTTTTGTATTGTTCGCTATTATTGATGTTATCGGATCCATTCCGATATTTATATCTCTACAAAAGCGCCATCGCAAAATTTATGCCGGAAAAGCAACCATCCTATCTCTATTAATGTTTATTATTTTCTTCTTTATCGGAGAAGCTTTTCTGCAATTGTTCAGTGTGGATATTGCCTCCTTTGCCATTGCCGGTTCTTTGATTATTTTTGTAATGGCATTGGAGATGATATTGGACATCCAAATTTTTCAAGATCCTGAAGATGCCCCTAAAGATTCCACTTTTTTCCCGATTGTATTCCCTTTGATTGCCGGTGCCGGTGCGTTGACAACCTTGATTTCCATTCGCTCACAATATGACAACATAAATATTGCTTTAGCGGTATTGGCTAATATGGTGATAATCTATACCGTGCTGAAATTAACCAAGAAAATTGACAAATATATAAGTGCAGGTATCCTTTATATGGTCAGAAAATTTTTTGGAATAATCCTGTTGGCGATTTCCGTCAAATTATTTACCAGCAATTTAACTTATATGATAGAAACATATATCAGCAGACAATAAACTTATGAGCTACTGCGTAATAAACAATGTTGCGCAAAACTATAATAGTCATTCTTACTTATCACTAAATGGTCAAGTAAACGTATGTTTATGGATTCACATGCCTCATCTATGCGTTCTGTCATCGCAATATCTGATTTTGAGGGCTGAACATTGCCGGAAGGATGATTGTGAACCATTATAATGGCAGATGCACGATTGTTCATAGCGGCCTTTATTACCTCTCGGGGATGAATAGCAACACTGTTTATTGTGCCTTTTTGCATTATCTCTTGCCCGATAACATGTAATTTGGTATCCAGATAAATCAGACGAAACTCCTCAATATCAGAATAGCACATACATGCACGGCAATAATCTATCAAAGAATCAATATTTAATATTACCGGTCCTTCTTGAGATTGAAGATTTTGCCATGCTGTACGTTGTAAAGCTGAATTTATAATCTTTAAAACCGTAACCGTGTTTTCTTTGATACCATTAATTGCACACAGGTCTTCTTTGTTGGCATTTATAACTCCAGAGAAATTGCCAAAACGAGAAATAAGAGTTTTGGCCAAAGGTTTTACATCACGACGAGGTATTGCTATAGTCAAAACCAGTTCAAGCAATTCATAATCAGCCATATCTTTGCCTTCTCCCAGCAAGAATCTTTGCCGAAGACGTTCCCTATGTCCCAAATAATCCGGTTGTGTTTCTGATATTTTCATTTAGTCCCTTAACTCTATAATTTATATGGCGGCTTATCTAAACCTTGCGGAGAAAACGTAAATACTTCACAGCCATCTTTTGTCACAGCCAAAGAATGCTCAAACTGTGCAGATAAGGTTTTATCTCTTGTTACCGCCGTCCATCCGTTGGGCAAAATTATACCATCAGGTTTACCTATATTTATCATCGGCTCAATCGTGAAAAACATACCCTCTTCCAATAATGCCCCCGTTCCTTTACGACCACAGTGCATAACATTAGGCTCATCATGAAAAACTTGTCCCAAACCATGACCGCAAAACATATCAACGACAGAATAACCGTATTTATGAGCATATTCTTCAATAACCGCACCAATATCACCTAATCTGGCTCCGGGGCGAACGACATCTATTCCTCTCATCAGACATTCATAGGTAACCTCGCATAATCTCTTGGCTTTGATTTTAGGAGTTCCGACATAATACATCCTGCTGGTATCTCCATACCAGCCATCCACAATTACGGTAACATCTATATTTACGATATCTCCGTCAGCCAATTTGCGTTCATAATCAGGAATTCCATGGCAAATAACATGATTTATGGATATGCAGGTTGATTTAGGATAACCACGATAACCTAAACATGCGGGAACTGCGCCGCGGTTAATTATAAAGTTATAGCATAAGTCATCTAATTCGCCGGTAGTAACACCGATATTTACATAAGGGGTTATATAATCAAGACATTCTGCAGCCAATTTTCCTGCGACTCTCATGCCGGCAAAATCAGCCATATCATCATGGATAGTTATTCCGTCTTTACGTTTGTATGCCACAACAAATCCTTTCTTAGTATAAAACAGGTATATTATTTGATAGTGTTACACTCATTTTATTTATATTGCAACCATATCCTATAAAATTAAGTCCGTTTTTTGCTTCCTCAAAAATCTTACCGGCAGCCAAAGGCGACAGTTTCCAACTAAAATGAATGCTATGACAATCAGAACGAGGAACTATCATAAAAATACAGGTTTTATGACCTTGCATACGCAATTGCTCCATTTCCTCAAACATTTCCAACTCAAAAAAATTGATTTCTGAAGGAAAAAACACATCTGCACCAATTTTTTTGTATATATTGGTTATGAAAACAAAGCACTTTTCCCCACGAGAATTACTGAGTTCAAAGTCTATATGGGCTAATTTATCAGATGCACCTATACGATGATATCGGTTATAATCCGAAAACTCCGGAATGCTTCCGTTATCAAATGCTTCTGCAAATAAATCATTATTATGATTCGGCTGCGCATAAACAAGCTTATTATCCTGAACAATAAATTCAATCTCGTATTCTAAATGTAAGTTTTTGTTTTTTCTTTTGCCGATATAAACCATAGTACCGGGATGGCACATTTCAGCCACATCATAACAAGAGCAAAATGCAGAAACAATGCTTTTGTCATTCAGTTTTACGTCTATAATCAGTCGGTTATATTTGCCGACAACTTCTGCTATTTCCAAATTATCAGTTATTTGCAAAGTTACAATCTCCTTTGATAACAACAAAATATTATATTATTTTCTTATTTTGGCAAGAATAACTATTGTTTTTTTGCAAAAAATTACTAGACAGTAACTTAAGTTTGCTTTATGTATTATAAGCTAAATGTTTTTGGATTTTGGGAATATTACAATGAAAACAACAGTTAATGAAATAAGAAATACTTTTTTGAACTATTTTGCTAAAAACGGTCATAAGATAATTCCGTCTTCATCTTTAGTACCGAATAATGACCCGACTTTGATGTTTACAAATTCGGGCATGGTGCAATTTAAAAATATATTTACCGGTAATGAAACAGCTCCTTACAAAAGAGCGACAACTTCCCAAAAATCCGTTCGTGCCGGTGGAAAACATAATGATCTTGACAGTGTCGGATATGATGTCAGACACCATACTTTCTTTGAAATGCTCGGGAACTTCTCTTTCGGTGATTATTTTAAAGAAGAAGCCATTGCTTATGCTTGGGAATTGGTTACTAAAGAATTTTGTTTACCTAAAGATAAATTGGCGGTTACGGTGTTTCATACCGATGAAGTTTCCAGAAATATTTGGCGAAAAGTATCAGGATTGCCTGAGGACAGAATTATAGGTATTAAGACTAAAGATAACTTTTGGCAAATGGGCGATACCGGTCCTTGCGGTTATTGCTCAGAAATCTTCTATGACCATGGCGAGCATGTATGGGGAGGTCTCCCCGGCACTCCGGAAGAAGATGGCGATCGTTGGATTGAAATTTGGAATTTGGTTTTTGATGAATTTGAAGACTTACCAGATGGAAGCAGAATTGACCTAAAACAAAAATGTATTGATACCGGTATGGGATTGGAAAGAATATCTGCGATTTTGCAAGGTGTGCATTCTAATTATGAAATTGATTTATTCCAAAATTTAATCGGAGAGATAGCTAATATTGCCAATTCTGATCCTAAAGGAAAACTGCAATCTTCTCATAATGTTATTGCTGACCATTTACGTTCTTCAGCTTTTCTGATTGCTGACGGTGTCCTACCTTCTAATGAAGGGCGCGGATATGTGTTGCGCCGTATTATGAGACGAGCAATGCGCCATATACACCTTTTAGGTGTAAATGAGCCGATGATGTATAAACTCCTCCCTGCCCTGCAAAAAGAAATGGGAGAAGCTTATCCGGAATTATATAACGCAGAAGCGTTGATAAAAGATACCATAAAAACCGAAGAAGAACGTTTCATCAAAACCATGGACAGAGGACTTAAACTCTTAGATGAAGAAACTGCCAACTTAAAAGCCGGAGATATATTGGATGGAGAAACCGCATTTAAACTTTATGATACATACGGTTTCCCGTTAGATTTAACTCAAGATGCACTAAAAATTAAAGAAATCAGCGTAGATACGGAAGGATTTAACGTTGCTATGGAACGCCAAAAAGCTGAAGCTCGTAAAAATTGGGCCGGATCAGGCGATACCGGAACCGATAAAATTTGGTTTGAGCTTCAGGATAAGTTGGGCGGAACAGAATTTTTGGGCTACACAACTCTCAAAGCTGATTGCCAAGTTACCGCCTTGGTTCAGGATAACCAAGAAGTAAATGAAATAAATAGCGGTAAATTTTTCCTTATTGCCAACCAAACACCTTTTTACGGAGAAATGGGCGGACAAGTCGGCGATAAGGGAAAAATCTACGGAAAAGATTTGGAAATTGAAGTAACCGATACCAAAAAGAAACTTGATGGTCTTTATGTTCATGTTTGTAATTTGATTAAAGGCAACATTAAAACCGGTGCTACCGCTACTTTTGAGGTTGATAAGCAAACTCGCAATGCAATAGAAGGCAACCATACCGTTACCCACCTTTTGCATAAGGCCTTACAGCTTAAATACGGCAAAAGTGTTACCCAAAAAGGCTCTATGGTGGCCGCAGAAAGAATGCGTTTTGATATTGCTTACAATAAACAAATTCCGGAAAATGAAATCAGAGATTTAGAAAATGAAGTTAATCGGATGATCAGAGCCAATCATAAGGTTGAAACCAAGATTATGTCTCAGGAAGATGCTATTAATTCAGGAGCAATGGCTTTATTTGGCGAAAAATACGGCAATGAAGTAAGAGTAGTATGTGTCGGAGACGGATTATCTACAGAATTATGTGGAGGCACTCATGTAAGGCAAACCGGCGATATAGGATATTTCAATATCGTATCAGAATCGGCAATTGCG
Source organism: Alphaproteobacteria bacterium (assembly GCA_017457005.1). Lineage (GTDB taxonomy): Bacteria > Pseudomonadota > Alphaproteobacteria > RF32 > CAG-239 > CAZU01. The sequence goes on from JAFTII010000020.1 coordinate 8,660, forward strand.
GCAGGAGTAAGACGCTTGGAATGCGTGACCGGTGAAATGGCTGAAAAATATAATCAAGATATTGAGGATAAGTTGCATCGTGTCGGTCAATGTCTAAAAGCAAGTTTTGGAGATATTGAGGCACGAATAAGCCAATTATTGGAAGAAAAGAAAGACTTAGAAACAAAATTGTTTGAATTAAAAAAGAAATTTGTAAGCAACAAAGCTGCTGATAATCCAAATAATTTTGAAAACATAAACGGAATCAAGTTTGTCGGGAAGATACTTGAAAATATTACATCTAAGGAACTAAAAGCTTTTGTTGATGAGATAAAAGCTCAGTATCCTGACAACTTAGTGGTGTCGCTTTTCAGTATCAACGAAGATAAGGTATCGGTTGTAATCGGTGTAAGCCAAGATCTGACTTCTAAACTATCCGCAGTTGATATAATAAAATCTATTGCGCCGTTGGTTGGCGCTCAAGGAGGCGGTGGACGTCCGGATATGGCTCAAACCGGCGGAGCAGATACCTCTCAACTGGATAAGGCAGTGGAAGCCATAAGACAATTTGTAAAAAAATAATTCGGAGAGTTAATAAATGTATAGATATTTGCTATGGCGATTAGCTCCGTTTTATGTTATCGCCCTGATATGCGAATTTCTGTCTTTTGGAATTTTGCTTGCTGTTGAGCAAAGTGTTGTAGATTGGTCTTTTTTGGCAATGATAAAAACTATCGGTGTGCTGCTTAAGACAACTACAATTGCTTTTTTATATATTATGCTGCCATATATGACATATTTGTGTATGTTACCCAATAAATATATAAACTCAAAGTTTGATAAAAACCTGACAATGATTGTTTTTGCTGCTTTTGTATTTTATACATTTTTTGAAGAGACAATGTCTTTGGTTTATTGGAATAATTTTTCGGCAGCATTTAACTCTGAAGTTGTGGAATATGTTTTGGACTTAAATGAAGTCATTGCTTCCTTGAGCAATAATTATATATTTTTTGCATATATTTTGGCTCTATTTGCCCTAACGCATTGGGTAGTAATAAAAAGCAAATGTTTTTTATGGCAAAAATCGCTTAACTTCAGTCTTGCCAAAAGAATTATTTATTGGTTGATATATTTTGCCAGTTGCTTACTAATATTCTTTAATTGCAATGATGATGAGCTTAAAATAGACGAAAACCAAATCAATAATGAACTATCAAAAGATGGAACTTATAGCTTGGGACGCTCTTTTTGGAATAATAAAACTGATATTTATAAAGTTTATATATTAAAAAAGTCAAATTAATTACAAAAAATATATTGACAAAATTTCCTAAATATGTTTTATATACGTCATTGAATGAAATTATTTATAAATTAGAGATAAAAAGTAGGAAAAGTAAGCGTGAATTACGTCTTCTTTAGCCAATAACAAAAAACACCCCTTACTTTTCCTACTTACGATATATAACAGAATCGAGAGAAGGCTTGTCTAAAAAACAAGGATGTGCTGCCATGATACACCTCTCTCGTTTCTGTTTTTGAAATATAACTGCCGCTTATAAGCTTAAGCTGCAGATAAAATATAGAAGGTTTGGGTTTCCTTCTTAATAAAAATGCAACACCGATCGTTTTGCCATTCAGAACATAGCCACTGTGAAGTGCCTATGTTCTTTTTTTTTAATTGTTAAACATAAATGTTTGTAATTTTGTTTTTAGAAAGCATAAGAGTCGTGAGATTCTTATGCTTTTTGATTTTAGCTCCAAAATACATTGACAAAATTCCCAAAATATGATTTATAAGTTTATAAATTAAAATTTTTATTAAACTATTGTGTGTGTGTCTGACAGAGAAAAATCACGCTTAAATCCTTTACTTTGCAACATTTTGCATGGTTTTTCTCTGTCTTTGTATAACATTGAACAGAATCGGAATAATGATAAACTTCGTTTACCATCTTTTTTCGTTTCGGTTTCTCTGGCTTCAATTAACGGGATCATAGCAGTATATCTTTTTTTGTTAGATTTCTGCCTTTAAATTTTGCTATGATTCCGTTGTGAAATATATCTACCGCTCCTATATGAGCCGTAGAAAGAAACTTCAGAAAGGACAGTTTTGGGTAATCTGCCTTTATCTGATTTACAAGCTCTTAAAGCACGACGGCTGTGAAGTCCTCGTGCTTTTTTTTTCTTTTAAATATTTTTTCGGAAATTTTGTCATTTTTAGTATTGCACATCGTGTAAAAATGTGCTATATATATAATCCTAAAATATATTGTTTAACATTATAATTTTTTTTATTATGAAGAATTTTAATAAAGAAGAAGCTCTCGTAAAGTTCAGAAACTATGCAGAGCCAAGAAACATTACGTTGGATGAAACAACTATTGCTCTTTATAAGGTAGTAATCAAAGGAAAGAGTGCAATTCACGAAGCGGTGAAAGCTATTTCTCCGGAAGGATGGGTTGTAAATGAGAAGAGTACAGATTCTCAGCGCAAGTTCCATCCGAAAGGTTCAATCATCGTAACTCCTTTCAAGGGAAGTGTTGAGGATATGAAGAAAGCGAAAGCCCGTAAACCGGAGTATGTCCCTGCTCTCACAGAAAATCAGGACTTTGATCCTCATTATAACCCTGACAGCGAGTATCCAACTCGTAGAGTATCTTCTTGGTAGAAAAACTTTTTTAGCTGTGTTGCCTCAAAGGCGCACAGCTTTTTTATTATCTTCCGGAAGATCCAAAACCTTTTTCGCCACGCTCGGTATCAAGTTTGGCAAATTCTTCTGCACTTACTTCTTCAAATTCAGCATGATACGGAAACGGAAGCTCAACTTGAGCTATTTTGTCGCCGGAATGAATGGTATAGCTTTTTCCGCTACTTTCAGCATTAGTATTTAATAGTCCGACAACCCACTCTCCCCGATAATCTGTATCAATAATACCGGCAATAGTTATAATTCCGTGTTTAATAGCTAAACCGCTACGAGAGTTTATTCTAAACCAAAGCGGAGACTGAGCAGCAACCTTAATTCCGGTAGGAATGCCTACGTGTTCTCCCGGTGCAATAGTTATGGGGTCTTTTATTGCGGCACAAATATCAAAGCAAGCTGCAGAATCGGTTGCGTAAGTCAGATTATTTGCGTTTTCAATATAATGAGGAAGTTTGGTATATTTTACTTTGGTTTTGATTATTTGCATTTTTATTACCTTCGTGTTTTGATATTGTTCTTTGTTATTGTTGGATAGAATCTAAATTTTTTCAGATACTCCGAATTATCCGGAGGATGACAAAATGGTACTAAGGATAGCAAAATAGTAAAAATAGGAGGATATTTTTATATATCCCCCTATAATTAATAGAATTAAACTGCTACAGCGCCTTTGAGTGTTCCGTGGCACTGATAGTCAACCAGCTCAAAGTCCTCATACTTGAAGTCAAAAATATCTTTTACTTCAGGATTAATTCTCATTTGCGGCAATGGGAACGGCTCACGCTCAAGCTGAGTTTTGACCTGTTCAAAGTGATTGCTGTAGATATGAGCATTACCGAGAGTATGAACAAACTCTCCGGCTTTGAGTCCTGTAACCTGAGCTATCATCATGGTCAGAAGTGAGTAAGAGGCGATATTAAACGGTACGCCTAAAAACATATCACAACTACGCTGATAAAGCTGACAATTCAGGTAGCCATCCGGAGTAACATCAAACTGAAAAAACGCATGACACGGAGGCAATGCCATTTCTTCAATTTGTGCCGGATTCCAAGCAGTAACAATCAAGCGGCGATCTTGCGGATTGGTTTTGATACGTTCAATAACGTCTTTAATCTGATCAATCCCCTGCCCGTTAAAATTACGCCATTGTGCGCCATAAACCGGACCTAAATTGCCGTTTTCATCCGCCCATTCATCCCAGATATGGACATTGTTATCAGTCAGATACTTGATATTGGTATTACCGGAAAGAAGCCATATCAGCTCATGGATAATACCTTTCAAAAACACTTTTTTGGTGGTAACAAGTGGAAAACCTTTCCTTAAATCAAAATGCATCTGACGACCGAAAACTTTGCGTGCATAGATACCGGTACGATTATCAGCATCTTGTCCGTTGTCCATAATGTCTTGCAGAATGTCTAAATACTGTTTCATAATTTGTCTCTTTAATGGTTAATACTAATTATCTTAATAAGTTTTTTTAAAACTTCTTGCTCTATAAAATCCCCTTTTTTTATCCAAATCGAGGTCAAAACATTTTCCTGTTCGTAGTCCGGGCTGACTTTTTGATAGAGTTTTTGCATTATTTCACCACAAGGGGTAATATTTATTTTTTGCCCTTCTAAATTATCTATATCCCCCATATAGCAACTATCAACAATAACATCGGGCATAAGTTTGTTACCGGAAGTCATAAACAACTTATAGATTGTTGCACCGCCACAAATATATAAATCTTGCTCAAAATCCTTGAAATCGGCAATATTATTATGCACAAAATGCTTAGCATTATCACTGACCTCATAATCAGAGTTCAGAGTTAAGATATGAATATTGCGATTAGGTAAAGTGCGGTTGGGAAAACTTTCATAAGTCTTCTCGCCGACAACTAAATTTTCGCTTTCGGTAATTTTGCGAAAACGCTTGAAATCTGATGATATATGCCAAGGAATTTTGGCACCGATTCCGATAATATTATCTTCATTATGTCTGCACCAGACAGCAATTTTGGTCATATTAGTTTCGGCTCCTGATTAATTTGTTGTCTGAATTATAATCTTAAATACTCAAAAAGCAACAAGCTGTGGAACTTTCCACAGCTTGTTTGCTAAAGTCCGAATCTATACCGTATCTCTTCTGTTGCGTAATAATCTACATAACAAAGGACGAGATGATATAAATTTGCATCAGCACTGTTTTCTCCATTCTCTTCCATACGAATTGCATAATAATCGCGCAGTCTTTTGATATCATGCCACATTTCATTTTTACAAAAATAATCTAAGGCTTCTTGACCTCGCAGTGCAAAAGCAAGATATGGATTTGTAGCTCGCTTATGTAGTCCATTTGCTGATAAGCGCCACACTTCGTTGCCAGATTTTCTGAATATTTCAAGAGCCTCTGCAGTCCAGTTACTAATATGCCTAACACACTGCTTTAGAATAATATCATTACATACCATTACGGCAGCAACGGGGGCTGTAACAGTACAACCTGCATCTAAAGCTTTAGTCAATGTGGTTTCTTGGCCAAAATTTGGCATACTTAAAATTGTCAGAAGAACTTTTTCCTGATCTTCAAGAGATAATATTTCGTTAAATTTCATAATATATAAAATTAGATGATTAATAATTTTTAATTGAATTTAAAATACACAAAAATTCATTTTTGTAAAGCATTTTCACACTTGCAATTAAGAATAAACATCATATAATTTTACTAAATTTTAGAGGGAATTTAGAATAATGAGAAAAAGTATTCTATATTTTTTATTATGTTTTTTGTTTTGCTACAGCACAAAAGCCGAAGAAAGAATTTATAATCCTGAAACTAAAGATATTGTAACAGAATGTACAGGAGAAAATTACGCATTATCCAATAATAAAGCTGAGAATATTATTGCTAGTTGTACTACAATATCTAATTTAGCAAAAAACAACTTTAGTGATTATGAAAATCATAAACAAATGCAAAACATTAATTTGTGCTTAAAAAATGAGATTAAAAACTATATGCGACAAATTTTTACTCATGAGTATTATCTTGAAGCTGAAAAACATTTAGAATTATCACTAAATAATATAGAAAATTTTTACAACAACATTTTTACTAACAATAAATTTGTATCAGAAGCAGGAAGCTTAGACTTGTTGAGAATTGATACTGCCATAAACTCTTTTTTAATTAAGGCATTAAAATCAGTATTAGAAGAATGTTAAACCTAATTAATTTAAACTATTAATTGCTTTTAAGCATTCTTTAGGATACCTGTTTAATATATTATTTTTATTTGCAATATCTAATTTTGATACATACAACATACGTTGTTGGTAAAGAGATGTTATTAAATCTTCATCAGATATTTTACTAACATCACCTTTCCAAGCATTACGAACAATTGTGGATGCTTTTCCATGTTGTACTGCTACTGAATACAATACGTCTTTTATAACCGGATGACGCTTTTCTAAATTAAGCCCTTTAATATCACTTATTTTAGCCAACAAAGGTTTTAGTTTTTTCTCAACTATAAAATCTGTCTGTGATTGATTAAAGTTAGGATTTTTAGAGTTTGATTTCCATATATTTTCAAATTCATCAGTTTTAAGTTTGGCGGCATTCTCCCCTCCTGCTTTTATTAATTGATTTGCAAAATTTGTATATTGAGGTGTGTTTTCTAAGAAACTAATATAGTCTTTCATTGTTCCTTTTTTGGTTTCTATTTGATATTTTCCATAACTATATCCTCCTGTTTTATCATAACCTATTGCTGAAGGATTTCCATTAGATTCAAATTCTTCGCTTAATGAACCTAATTTATATCTATAATGCTTATCCATATATCTCTCCAGAGAGAATTCCTCTGCCGTACAACGGCAATTATAATCTTCTCCGGGGTGTCCTCCGGATGGTGGCTCATCCCATGCAAAAATTTCTCCATCTCGTTGGGCATGTTCTTCCCTTACCAAGTCATCCCCTTCTGTACGCCAAATATAGTAATTTTGCGGATTATCTTTCGCTTCCTCTAACATAATTTCTTGCAAATAAGGATTTGGAGTATCCGGACAGTCAACATCTATAGTTCTAACTTTAGTATCTGCTACAAAATCATCATCACGACCACGCGGATCAATATAGTACCACCGACTTTCTCCTTTTTGAGGATTTAATCGTTCCAACGGCATTCTTCCTCGCATTTTCAGTTCTAATTCTTCTCTTAAGCTTAAATCTTTTTTCATTAAAACCTCCTTAAATCGTATTTTATTTACTCAATATATACGAAAAACGTATTTAAAGTCAATACCGGTAAATATATTTTCATTTCACACTTGCAAAACTGCCTGATTGCAGTTATATTGTAAAAGTTAGAGTTATCTGACTATGACACTAGAGGCTCTATGAAATAGGATATTTGGACCCGGGGGCAGTACCCGGCACCTCCACCAGTGCGAAGTCGCACAGGCACTATTTAGTTTTTACTCGCTCAACTCACAAGTTCGTTTCGCTGTGATTGCATCTTGTAAACGCTAAGATATTATTTTAAGTTAGTAACTAATGACTTTATGGGGGTGACACAGGATTGACAGGTATCAGTAAAGATAGGTATGTCGTGTTCGGTGAGATACCACCGTTATCGGTTCAAATTAAAATGAATGCTAACGATAATAACGTAGCACCTGTTGCAATGGCTGCTTAATTGTAGTCGCAACAAACTTAAATTCTTTGAGCTTTGGTTAGCTTAAAGTGAGGCTGTAGGGACTTGCCTAGCAACAGGAAAGTCCCCCTTTTTAGCTAAGAGGTATTGCGATGAATGAGTTTGAGATAAATTATGATAAATTAGTAGAAAAATCACTCAAAAATGTGGTAATTGAAGCTTTGAAAATTGCTGCTGAAGAAGGATTACCCGGAGAACACCACTATTATATATCTTTCAAAACCAATCATCCCGTAGCCAGAATATCCTCACAATTATTGGATCAATATCCGGAAGATATGACTATTGTATTGCAACACCAATTTGCAAACCTTATGCTTGGAGATGCTTATTTTGAAGTTGATCTTAGTTTTAGCGGAATTCCGCAAACATTGCGTATTCCTTATGATGCAATCACTTATTTTGCAGATCCGCATGCAAAGTTTGCTTTGAGTTTCAGTTATGACAATGAGCAATCTGCCGCTATTGATACAGATAATGAACCTCCTGCCGAACCCAAACAAGCTCCGGTAATTTCTTTAGAAGACTACAGAAAAAAACATGCGTAAAATATCTGTAATTATAGCTAATCGTCACTATACCAGCATTTGCTTGGAAGAAGAATTTTTGGAAATTCTCAAACAAATTGCCGAGAAAAAAAACATAAGTCTAAATGCATTGGTTACAGAAATTGACACCAACCGCACTAAAGATAATTTATCCAGTGCGATTAGAGTTTATATTTTGAATTACATTAAAAATCTTATTGCATAGATCTGGAAACATAAGAAACAACTTTTGATGCCTTAAGAGCAGCAATAATTTCCGTAAGGTGCTTCAGATCCTTTACTTCAACATCCAATAATAACTCAAAATAACTTATAGTACGGTTGACTATATTCAAATTACTGATGTTGCCGTTATTACGAGCAATCAAATTGGATAAATCCGCTAATGCTCCAGGTTCATTACTCAGCATCAACTTTATCCTACCGGTATGAACCCCATCTTCAGCGGCATCTCCCCAAGAAATATCAAGCCAACGTTCAGGCTCATCGGCAAACTTTTCAAGCAGTTTACAATCTATAGTATGAACAGCAACTCCTTTACCGGTGGTAACAATCCCGACGATACGATCTCCGGGAAGCGGATGGCAACAGCCGGCAAAATGAACCGCCATTCCGGGTATGAGACCTTTTATTTTTAGCGGCTCACCTTTGCTTTTATCTTTGCGAACGCTCTTACCGATAAAAGATTTAACAACCTTACCTATTTTAGATTGTTTATATGCAGGATAAACTGCTTTAAGGACATCCCAGGCACTGATTAATCCTTCTCCTACTTTAGCATATATATCATCTATTGATTCTGCTTCAAAATTGGGTAAAACATTTACAATGCCTTTTTCTGAAAACTCTAAATTTTCACCCTTAAATGTTCTTTCCAACAATTGTTCGCCTAAGGTTATAAACTGATCTCTCTTATGCGCTCTGACATAACGTCTGATTGCAGCTTTGGCTTTTCCGGTAACAACGAATCTGTCCCATTCCGGAGACGGATGTTGGGCTTTTGATGTTAATATCTCAACCTGATCACCATTTTGCAAAACTGTGCGCAGAGGTCTTATCTCGCCGTTTATTTTTGCACCAACACAAGTGTCTCCTACTGACGAATGCACCGCATAAGCAAAATCTACCGGTGTAGAATTTACCGGAAGCCCGATAAGATCTCCTTTAGGAGTAAAACAGAACACCTGATCATTATACATTTCAAGTTTGGTGTTTTCTAAAAATTCTTCAGGATTTGAGGCTTGCTCTAAAATTTCCAATAATTCTCTTATCCAGCGGAAGTTCTTTCCTACAACTTTTTCGCCTTGCTTATAAGCCCAATGTGCAGCAACACCCTTTTCGTTTACCTCGTGCATTTCATGGGTGCGGATTTGGATTTCAATGCGAGTATTATTAGGACCGATTACGCCGGTATGAATGGACTTATAGCCGTTGGGCTTGGGAGTGGAAATATAATCCTTAAATCGGCGGGGAACCATGTGATATTTACTATGAACAATACCTAAAGACTGATAACAAGAGGCAACATCATCAACAATAATTCTAAATGCTATAATATCTGAAAGTTGCTCAAATGAGGCATTCTTTTGTTGCATTTTTCGCCATATTGAATAAGGAGACTTTTCTCTTCCGGAAACTTCTGCTTTAATACCGTTTTCCTTCATATCCTTTTGTAGGCGAGAAATAATTTTAGGAACAACATCACTGCCTTGTTCACGTAAAAAATTTAATCTGGCTTGTATTGATTCATAAGCTTCTTTATGTAATTCTCTAAATGCAATTTCCTCTAATTCTGTTTTGACTTCCTGCATACCGATACGTTCTGCTAAAGGTGCGTATATATCTAACGTTTCTTTGGCTATACGAGCGCGTTTATCGGCAGCACAATAATGAAGAGTACGCATATTGTGAAGTCTGTCGGCCAGTTTAATGAGAAGCACTCTAATGTCTTCTGACATTGCAAGCAAAAGTTTGCGGAAATTCTCTGCCTGTTTATTATTGGCTGACTTTTGTTCTATCATTGCCAATTTGGTTAAGCCATCTACTATTTGGGCAACCTGCTCACCAAAAAGTTTGCGAATTTCTTCAACGGAAGTATTGGTATCCTCAACGGTATCATGAAGCAATCCGGCTATAATTGACGTAGAATCAAGCTTAAAACGAGTCAAAATACCGGCAACCTCAACCGGATGTGAATAATACGGATCGCCGGAAGTACGAAGTTGCGCCCCGTGTTTTTTCATTGCAAAAACATAGGCACGATTTAAGGCATCTTCATCAGCATTAGGATCATAAGATTTTACGATATCTACAAGTTCATATTGTCTAAGCATTGTACGTCTGCCATATTTAAAATATAAATTACAACTTATTTTAAGTTATAACACCCGATTAATTAATTTAGTCTAAATATGAGAACAAAAAAATGCAACAAAAAAGGCGTAAATCTTTTTGATCTACGCCTTTAAAGTCACTTTTTGAAAGGAATATAAATACTCACTTTCTTAACCTCTGAAACTGAAGTTGTAGGGATGTTAATCGGAGCTTTGTAAGCTTGTGTAGGGTAAACAACACAAAACTCATCTTTAGTTAAAACTAAAGCCTCTTCTCTAACTTCTCCACTCAGAAACTTTACACTTTCATCAAAGTTGGACGGAACAATCTTAAAACACTTGTCAGAAGCCGATGCCAAACACATCATCTCCTGACCTTCAAAAACAACCTCTACCATAAAATACTTTTCATGATTGTAAAAAAATACAGATTGTTTATCGGTTGTAATAGTGTGAACAGAAATTGCATACGCACCATTTGGCAGTTGAATATAGCCGGTTTTGAAGCTATTTTTCAACTCATTTACAAGCTCAATCATTTCAGGGGTGATGATTGGAACTTTACTTAACTCTGAGATATGTCTTACTTCTTCCATAATATAATAATGTTTAATATTAATAATTCAATTTTGCTTGTTTTTTTACAATAAGCAGCAGGTAATGTCAATAAAAAACCTCCCAGTTCGGAAACTCGGAGGTTTATGTTTGGAAAGATCAGAGATTATTCATCAAAGTCATCGCCCATATCAAAGGCATCATCTCCGCCCATGTCATCGCCGAAATCAGCATCTACATCATCGTCTATACCTTCTTCGGAATCCATATCCAAGTCCATATCATCATCTCCGCCATGGATTTGCATATTATCTTCCAATTCCATCTGTGGCAAAATGCCGGAAAACTGCTCATCAAGTTCTGATAATTCTTTTTCAGCAGCCAAAATTTCCAATTCTTCTTCTTCAGGTTCTTCAACCTCAACATATTTTTGCAAACCGATAACCAGTGAATGTTGCAAATCCTCAATGCTTACTTTCTCCTCTGCTATTTCTCGTAATGCAACAACAGAGTTTTTATCATTATCACGAGGAAGAGTAAGCGGAGCTCCGGAAGAAATATCTCTTGCTCTTTGAGCTGCCACCATTAACAACTCATAGCGGTTAGGAATTTTATCAATACAATCTTCTACTGTTACACGAGCCATTGTTTTCACCTTATTAAATGTTAAGTTAATTTTTTAATTGATATACTACATCCAAATTAAAAAAAGCAAGAAAAAAATTAAAAAATACTGCAAAATCAATCAAATAAAACAATAATTATTCGATTCTCATTGTTATACCCGCGATTCTGTAACCTGTCTGTTTAAGCATACTCTCCAATAGCGGACGTTTCTTACGAACCTCCATAACATCGGATAAAGGTGCTTGATATGCGGTAATCAGCGCTTGAATGGTAGAATATCTTTGCCCTTGCCCAAGAATAGGGAATTTTTCTATTTCCGCATCAAACAAGCCTTGCTTGTACATTCGCAATGCCTGCATTAAAGATGTACTAATGCGAGATAGGCGATAAGCCTTAATGCTTTTATCGCATGTATATGCCCATTCGTTAAGTGTAAAACCTTGCTTGGCAACCAACAATCCAAACTCACGTTCTTTGCCGATCAGGCGTACCTTTTGAACTAGTCTGGCACAAGGGTTTGCAATCTCTCGCATTGCAGCCAAAACATCCGGTGTTTGAGCATACTCGTAATTAAATAACAAAACACTGACTCTGGTTAGCTTAAACTCATTATCACCACTTTGATACCAATTTTCTATAGCCGGAAGAGTATGAGCAAATGCTTCAACATCAGCTGCGGTTAAAAGCGTATCGCTATCAGGATCAATCGTACGCATATCACTACGTCCTAAACGTTTTTTATCAGCATTGGGCATAAAATCCTCCGGTGGGACAAGTTTTTTTAGTGCTGCAAAAAACTCAGGATCATACTTTACTTTAGGATAATATGGTGTCATCTGAGGAATTTCTATGGCATTCTCATTATCAGGCCACATCTCAGGCATTAAAAGTAAATAAAATGTCGGTGATAAAAACTCTAAATTCTCAACATCTTTCAATTGAGGAGCAATGCGCTTAGGAAACTGATTCTTGGTTTCTTTAATTCCGGGTAAGTTCAGTACCTTTTCAGACATATTGGGAACCTCAAACAACATCGGTCCAATGTAAGGATACATACTTTTCGGAATAACAGCCAGATATTCCAATATCATATCCTCTTCCTCCCACTTGAGACGTTTTTCATTAATCCCATAGGTGGCTATCCGAGCATAAAAATCCGTATCAAAATCTCCCAACAACTCCCATACGGAATGATACTTCGGATTATAATAACGGCTCTCTCGGTTAAAATAAGACTCTAATTCTTCCATCGTAGGCATGGTATCTTCTTCAAGATTTATACGAAATGTATCTTGATAATCCGACAAGGTTTTAGCTTGTAGCAAAGAAGGCACCAAAAAAACAACATATAAAAGTTTCAAAAGAATTTGACGCACCGAAAACATTTTCAATCTCAAACAGGGGTTAATTTTTAATCCTTTACTTGAAATATAACTTAAAAAAACTGAAAAAAAAATAAATAATTTAAAAATAAACTAGACTCGGGAAAAATATTAGCTTAATATCAGAAATAATTAAGCTACAGGCAAAAGGAGATATATTATGGCTTGGACCGATGAAATGATTGAACAACTCAAAAAAATGTGGGACGAAGGACTTACTACCGGAGAAATCGGAAGAAGACTTAATGTCTCAAAAAACTCAATTGTCGGAAAAGTTCACAGACTTGGTTTGTCCGGACGCCCTTCCCCAATTAAAAAGAAAAATCCCGATGCTCCGCAGGCACCCAAGCAAAAAGCTGAAAAACCGACACCGGCAAAAGCTCCTTTGACTAAAGAACCTAAGCAAGAAAAAAAAGTTCAACCGGTTCAAACAACAAAGCCTGCTCCCGTAAAAACTCCGGACATTATATCCGAAAAAGAAGTTGAAGAAAAATTTGTTCCGATAATCAGAGAAGAAAAAGCCCCTTCAAAAGCCGGACAAAATGTATCTTTAGTGGAACTGGATAACCATACCTGTCGTTGGCCGATCGGCGACCCGAAAGATGAAAACTTCCATTTCTGCGGAAATAAAGTTCGGGTAGGACAAACCTATTGCGATGAACATGCGGCAATTGCGTATGTTAAACCTACTAAAAAATAAGATTTAATTATCGTTTCTTTTATAATAATGAAAGAAAACAACAGGTTTTATGTCTGTTGCATTAAATATTTTTTTGCGGATTTTGGCACTAAGGTGTTCTTTTATAAGAGGTTCACGATAATCATGTTTAATTAAAAGTTCGGAAATTTCATCTTTTATTTCACTGATAATATTGTCTCTTAATTCTGCAAAAGCTTGTTCCTCCAATATATCTATAGACGATATTTGCAAATCTTCCAGTGTCCAATTTGCAGCAAATACAACACTTATAAATAAGCTGCAATTATAAGCGATACGTTTGCGATTCTTGACTAATTGTGAGGATAAATTTGTTAGCTGTTTCCGGTCAACACCCAATAATCCGGTAGGGATTACACTGCTTATGTCGGCATTATTACCGTCAATATATACGACTTCTCCGTTGCGAGCAATCAGAACTTGTTCTACGCCATATTCCATAGCTAATTTTTTTTGCTTACGAATATTACGCTTATCTCCATGAACCGGTAATACTATACGAGGAGATAGCAGATTATACATTTCTTTAATTTGTTTAGGATTAGCATGTCCCGAAGCATGAACCAAATAATCTTCCGCAGAAATAACTTCAACTCCGGCATCGCGTAATTTTTCTTGCATACGTTCTATTTTATCTTCATTTCCGGGAATTATTTTAGATGAAAATATAATAGCATCTCCCTCTCCTAAACCAATATCTTTATTTTCTCCGTTTACGATCCTGGTTAAAGCGCTACGATAATTTCCTTGTGATCCGGCACATATATACAAAATCTTATCCAACGGTATCTCTGTTGCATCTTTAGCCTCCACATAATTAGGGCAATTTTTAAGATATCCGCATTCCTTTGCTATCTCAAGATTTTGTATCAGGCTCATTCCGGCAATAACAGGGGTTCTTCCCGCTGCCTCTGCCGCCATTAATAAACTTTCCATTCGCATGATATTTGAAGCAAAACATGTCGCCACTAAAGTATTGGAAAATTGCGGTACTAATTTAATTAAGCTTTCTCTTACTTCTCGCTCTGTAGGTTCGTCACTGCTGATTGACATATTGGTTGAATCTCCGACATACAACATTACCCCTTCTTGAGCAATTTTTTGCAGTAATCGGGTATCTGTTGAATTAATAGCAAGACCTCCGTCATCAAAACGCCAATCTGTAGCATGAATTATATTTCCGTATGCCGTACGGATTATCAAGCCTGATGTTTGAGGAGTAGAATGAACCAATGATAAGAATTCAACTTCAAAATTTTTGAGTTTAATCTTATCTTGTGGTTTTACGATATTGATTTGTACTAAATTATCAAGTTTGTATTCAGCCAAACGGCGAGAAACATGTCCGGCAGTAAATTCTGTAGCATATATAGGACACTGAAGTTGAGGCCAAATATGAGCAACAGCACCAAAATGATCTTCATGAGCGTGGGTAATAAACAGTCCTTCTATTTTGTCTTGATAGTTTTCCAGAAAAGAGGCATCCGCAAACCCTAATTCCATCCCCGGATAATCATCATTAAGAAAGCCATATCCGCAATCTACAACTATAATCTTTCCGTTTACAATATAGGCATACATATTGTAGCCTACTTCTTCCGCTCCGCCTAACGCTACAAAATAGATTCCGTCTTTATTAAAATCTGCAATTACCTCTAAATCTTTTTCCATTACTTATTCTTTCTATTTATAAAAAACATCACCGGCATAAATCTTATGTTTGACATTTTCATACTCTAATATCAAAGCTCCGTCATCAGCTAAACCGATGAATTTTCCTTCATATATATGCTTCTCACATTTAACAATAATTTGTTGTCCTAAACCATGTGCATGGGCTAACCATTGTTGTATAATAATTTCAGGCTTGGCAGTATAAAAAATATCCAAGTATTTATTCAAAAAGCTAATGTAACTTCTTAAAAATAATTTACAGTCAATTGTTGCACCGCAATCTGCCAAACTTGTAGTCGGATATAATATATCTTCGCTAATTTCCGGCGATGTAACCAAATTAACCCCCAACCCGGCTATTATATAATCATTGTCGCCTTTTTCAAGCAAAATACCGGCAAGCTTGCTTCCTTTGAGCAAAACATCATTGGGCCATTTTAAGCTTATTTCTTCATTCGGCAAAATAGCTCGGACACAATCTGATAATGATAAAGACAAAATAAAAGGTAAAAAATTCAACAAACCATTATCATTTTTTAGGGCAAATGTTGCAAACAAATTGCCTTTTTGACTACACCAAGTCCTTCCTCTGCGTCCTCTGCCGTGAGTTTGAGTTTCTGCAGTAATAACATATCTTTTTGCCGGAGGGACAGAACTTAACTCCAAGCATACATCATTGGTGCTGCTTACAACAGGAAAATCTTTCCACCACCATCCCAAAATATCCATCATAATCCTCCACTCAAAATATTTTCTGCATATTTCAGCATATAAGAAGGATTGAGAATGATTATCATTGCCAATAACAAATTAACAAACAGGCAAATATAAATAGCTTTATCTGTTCTATCAAAATGAATCATACTCGGCTTAAAGTATATTTTACGAATTATTTGAATAAACGTGTTAGCTATTATGACTAATGCACAAAGTAATAAAACAGCATCAAGCCATCGTTCTTCCAATACTAAAGTATCCGTTAAGGAAAGTCTTCCCCAAAATCCTAACATTGGAGGAACTCCGATTATTGATATGATGAACACGGCAAAGGCTGCTGATAAGTAAGGACGTGTATCAGACATTCCGGTAATATCAGATATATCACTGAGGTAATCTCCTTTACTCTTCAGGCCTAAAAATACGGTATATATACCGGTCATTGCCATAACATAAATGATGGTATAAACAAAACTGCTAACAATGGCACCGGACTTAAAGCTCAACACGCCCAATAACATAAAACCTAAATTATATATGGTACTAAACGCAAACAAGCGACGAATATTATTTTCTTCGTTGGTTGAGAGACTGCCGATGAACAGTGATAATATCGCCACAGTATGTAATAACGGCATTAAATTATGATATAAAGGCAAGAAAGTGCCATTTGTCAGAAAAATAAGAGCCGAAAGATATGCTAGAGGAGGAATTATACTCAAAAATCCGCACACAGGTAAAATGCTTAAACTCAACGTATCTACGAACCATAAGTGAAAAGGTGCGGCTGACATCATAAATAACAATACCATCGTTATTAAAACTGCTGATGTGTAAACCTCAGGTGCAATTACGGCTTGTGATTGCAACCAGTTTTTGATTGTGATGGCAGAAAAGCTTCCGGCGTAATATCTTAAACACAAAACACCTAAATACAGACATAAAATAAACAACATTGAAAAATATAAGTAGTTTCGTGCAACATGGCTTACTCGTTCTTCATCCCAGTGCTGAAGAATTAATTTATAAGTTAAACAGCATAATAAAGGAATACAAAACAATAGTACTTTGAGGTTTTGAGCAGAAATTAAAATGCCGAAAAGAAACACCATTAACATGGCTATTGAATAGTAATTGTATGAAGTACGATTTTTATTCAAAAACCATTTTGATGATAAATAAAACCATACCAACGCCGTAGCATAAAGTAACAGCTTAAACATCGTAGAATATTGGTTATTCAACAACAAATCCGGCACCACACTTTGATTATAAAAAATCAACGTGAAAAATATTGATGACAATAAGGAAAACTTACTCAGAGTAAAAAAAGTTTTAGAGGTTTTACTGCTACGGTAGCGGTTTACCAAAAATGATATCGGGAAAAAACTTAAAAGAGATATCTCCGGTAATAAAATAAGCCAATTTTGCACTACACCCTCTCCTATTCATTAATTACAAACCATAGCGGTTTAATAAATGACATCAGCAGCATAAAAATAACAAACAACATCAAAAAAAACATTGACCAAGGTATATCATCTGTTTTGCTTATTTTACAAACACTGTCTTCTCTTTTCAGGTGTGATAGTTCTTGAAGCAAGCTTATTCCGACAACAAATAATGAAAACACCAATAACATACCTATATGAATGTTTGTTCCTAATAATTTAGAAAGGATAAGAAAGTTATTTACAAAGATGGCCGAAAAAGGCAACCCGATGGCAGCAATGACCAAAAAAGAATATACAAAAGAAAGCTTCTTTGTTCGGCATAAGAATCCTTGCGACACGGTTTCATATTCTTGTTCCTTGTGATATATATAAGAAGAAAGGACCTCTAATGCAGAAACAATCATTATAAAACTGAATAAAGAATAACCTATATTTAATAAAACAACTTTTTGATTGCTAAAAATACCCAGCAAATACATTATATAATATACTGTAATATAAGAAAAAATTTTATATTGAAAATCTTTGTTGATAAAACCAATCAAAGAAATAAACAACATTGTTACCACCCCAATAATATTCATCCATACCAAATAAATATCTATATCGGCAGAAAAGGCAGTCGGCAGGAATCTGATAAAACCGTAAATTGAAGTTAAAGGCAACAAAGAAGTAATAATAAAAGCTAACGGATTGCGGATACTTGAGTTAATGGAAGATATCCAATAATGAAACGGCCATATCGGGATACGAGAAATAAATGATAAGAATATGATTCCCCAAATAAAGTTACGCATAGCTCCTTTTAACGGGAGGTTTCCTACTTTAGTCAGACTTATACTGCCATAATAATGATATATCAGCATTATGGCACTAAATAAGAGCAAAGCTCCTAAAAAATTATATAAAAAGAATCTGTATATTAATTCTTGTTTTTTTACTTCTCCAAACATTCCTATAATCATAAATAGAGGAAACAACATTGCCTCAAAAAAGATGTAAAAAGAAAAAATATCGGCAGAAACAAAAAAACCGGTACTCATACTAAGAAATAACAGAGTAAAAACCATTAGTGATTTTTGTTTAAAACTATTTCTCCAAACTCCAAATACTCCGATTAAGACGGCAAGATGAATACTAAGAATCAGTAATAAAGAAAAAGTATCTATAGCAAAAATGATGTTGATATCCGGAGTAGATAGCCAATTAAATGTTTCTTGCAGTTGCAGAGAATGGCTTTTTTCATTCATTATCATAAATATACGCCAGATAAGCGTAATATTTACCAAAATTGTAAACACACACACATTAAAGGCATTGCGACCTTGTATTTCTTTAGAATCTTTGGCCGTAAACACAAATAACATTCCTAAAAACGGCAAAGCAACAATTAATGAAAGTATGGCAAAAGAATTACTCATATAAAAAACTTCCGATATTTATAATTATTAGCAACAACCCCAAAAACAAAAAAACAATCCAACTTTTCAGACCATCATTTTGTTTGGCACGTAAAAAAGACACTCCTTTTGATGTAAATTGAGATAAATTACCGATAAGACTACGCTCAATAACAACAACATCTACCAATACCCACATGATTCTACCTAAAAGTCTTAGAGGGGCGACTATAAAAGTATTATAAAAATCTTTTAACAAATCACTGCTTTGAATAGCGGTATTATGGGCAAATAAATCTATAAATCTATTGGGAACAACTATCAACAAGATGATTAATCCACCATAAACATAGCAATATTCCAACTTCAATATCGGCTTAGCATATAAAAAATATCCCATAATAATCGTGGCAACAACCGGAAAAACGCAGGATGATATTTTTTGGGAGAATACAATGTTATCGGAAGGTGTGTTATTATATAGCCCCCGTAAAATAATTATAAATGCAATACCCAATAAAGATGCACAAATATAATTCAAAGGATAGACCAGAACCGATAAAATTATTGTGACCGATAAAGAAACAATAACTAATGACATAAAAATTTCAGTTTTATGATTTTTCCAATATAGACGGCTTGAAGATAACATAATATTTTTACGGTTTGTATCCGCAGGATATAAGCAAATATCCAACACCATCAGCAAAGGAAGCAACCTAATCACAAGATATATATTGTCAGCTGAATTGCAAAGCAAATAGATTGCCATACTGAAAAAAAGCATATTCATATATAAAATTTTTGCACTAAGGCTATCTCGCCAACAAATCCCTATCAGACTCCACAAAACAGATAAAATTACAAAGGTAAGTATCAGTACCTTAGCAAAATTTGACTGAAAGATTAACGGACTTAGCTTGCTGAAAATAATCAGTCCTGACAATGGAGATGATAAAAGAGACAGGCTCAAGATTCTATTAAAACTTATATTTTGCAATTCCAGGATATAATTTTGAAATAAAAACATACCACACTTTATAAAAACACCGCATAATATTAGCAATAAAACAAGGTCTTGGTGTTTTAATGTTTTTCCATATTCCGATAAATTTACAATGTTAATCTTTGCAAACTGAGAATAAACTATTGCCAAAGCCGTGAATATGCTCATTTCTGCAATATACGAATAAAAAATATAGTGTTTTTTTACATCCGAATCGCTAATCAGGTAAAAACCGAGAATCGAGATACACCCTGCACCAACCATCAGTTGAATAAAATTTTGTGCAGAAATGAGAATTACAAGAGCGCAAAATTGATATAACACAATACAACCAGCAGATAGCGGATGTTCATCAGAATAAATTGGCATCGCATTTAAGTATAATATAACCAAGAGAATCGGCAACAAACAGATTATGGCTGAAATAATATGTTCGCTTCCGCCGAGGATAAAGTCCGTATATAAACTGGGGTAAGCCATCCACTTGAAGCCGGACACCTGATTTTTAAGCACTGATATATCAGGAAAAACATATACTATCAAAGCAAATACAGATAATAAGAGCAACCAATTCCAAAAATTGCGCCGTCTATAAGGAACAAGTTTGAATATGATTGATAAAACTAATATTGCACTCAAAAACTGAAGAATCATAGCTTTTTCCTTAATGGTTTAGGTCAATATAACAAAAAATAAGGGCTTTTAAAGCCCTTATTTAAGTTTCCGAATCATTAATGTGTATAATTTAACTCAAAACAGCCTTGAGATCTCTTACAATACGCACGGGAACCATATATTCACGTGCGACTTCATCGCCATCTATTTCGGCAACTAATATTTCATCCACAATTTTCAACGGGTTGCGTGCTTCAATATTTATATTACCCAAGAAAACCGAACTTTCCCGGCTACGATAAAGCAATGCAGTTTCTCCGCCATCATATACAAAGCGAGGATTTTCAGGGCCTCCACGGCGTTGTCTGATTATAACCAAGATTTCGCCGGCAGCATTTTGTAAGATGTCATAAGTACCTTCTGTACCATCATTAATGTTCAAATCTTTATCCATAGCAACCTCTTCAGGAGTATTATTCATTCAAATTTGAGCTAATATTAGCACATAATTGTTAACAAATATACTACATTTTTTATTTTTTTTACTTTTTTTATTTTTTTAGTTGACTTACATTTTAATATCTTTTATACATACCTCGTCCTTTTGATATGGGCTCGTAGCTCAGTCGGTAGAGCATTTGACTTTTAATCAAAGGGTCGGCGGTTCGAACCCGCCCGAGCTCACCAATAAAAAAAACCTCCCCGCGTGGGAGGTTTTTTTATTGCATGAGATAGAGGGGTTTGAAACGCCGAGACGGCGGTTTGACTACAAGACAAAGGCGGACCATGGCCGCGAACTGTTATTTTCATAATACGGCTTGTCCGGAATATCCTTTATAATATACTGCTCTTAATTACAAAAAATTCCGTCTATAGCGCTTTATTTACTATTGTATATCACTCCAAATTATGCTATAATAACCTTGTTACCCGAATTATTATAGATGCTTTATGTTGTGTTTTCATTGTTTTATGGTTTTTGCCATTACTTTGAGAATATCGTGCTTTGTAATGGGTTCGGGTTAATTTGAATTATTAACCAAAAAAAAATAATAAACAATGAAAACATTTTGTGTGATTACAGCCATTGTGCTTGCATCTATCTGGGTAGCTAGGTTTGTAGCCTTCTGCCTCTTTACCGTAAACACATTTAGAACAGATCGCTCCGGTGTTATATTTAGACGCTGGAATACAAAGGAAAGAAAAGCAATCAAGGGAAAAACACTCTCTTGGAATGTATTTTGGAATGGTTGCTTCAAATTTATGAAGTCCAAACCCGAAAAGTTTCTGTATCTGATTACCGGTGCGCCTATCTGGGGATTCCTACTGTATATGGTAATAGAATCTATTATCATTGTAGGAAAGAAAATCTGCAACTGGCTGTAAAAATTAGAACCCCCTAAGTTTGTGATAAACACATCTTAGGGGTTTCTTGCATCCGAAAAACATATAAAAAACATATTGCCTATTTTATAAATAAGTTATACAAATTTTATATTGATTGTAGGGAGATAAAATATGGCAAAAGAAATTGAGCGCAAGTTTTTAGTGGTTGGTGATGATTGGCGTAAA
This sequence comes from Alphaproteobacteria bacterium, assembly GCA_017457005.1. Taxonomy (GTDB): domain Bacteria; phylum Pseudomonadota; class Alphaproteobacteria; order RF32; family CAG-239; genus CAZU01. The sequence continues at coordinate 30,670 of JAFTII010000020.1, forward strand.
TTAGCCAAAGGCACACATTATCGCCAAGGGTACCTTAATAGTGTCAAAGAAAGAACCGTACGCATTCGCACAATTGATGATAAAGCTTTTTTGACCGTAAAAGGTCCTAATATCGGAATTACACGTATGGAATTTGAATATGAAATTCCGCATAAAGAATGTCTTGAAATGCTGACAAATCTTGCAGAACAACCAATTATTGAAAAAATACGTTATAAAATCGCCATAGATGATTTGGTATGGGAAATTGACGAATTCTTGGGTGTTAATAAAGGTTTGATCGTGGCAGAAGTTGAACTCCAAAATGAAGAACAAAAATTTAGCAAACCGGAATGGATCGGAGAAGAAGTTTCCGGTGATCCGAGATATTTTAATTCTAATTTAGTTAAACATCCCTACACTTCTTGGGAAAAATAAATTTTAATCGGCAAATTCGGGAGTATTGTATAATGGCAGATGTTTTTGCAAAAAATTCGGCTTTATCAGTAGAAGAAGCCGCAAAATTAACACCACGTGCAGAATTTCGGGTCTTTGGTAAAGACATTATTGAAAAAGTCAAAGAAAATATGTGGGAATGTAAGGCTGTGCTTTATAAAGCCAGAACAATGCCGGCAGAAACTTATATATTGTCAAAAAACACTAATGAGGCAAACATTAAAGTCCGTGACGGCTTGTTGGATATCAAAACTAAAGTCGGAGAAACTCCGGAAGGGTATGAAATTTTTCAACCGCGCGGAAAATTTACATTTCCGGTTAAACGAGATGAGCTGACAATAATCTTAAAAAATCTCCAAACAGAAATAAACTTAAACCAAGAAGAATATACGCTTGATGAATTTTATGAAATAGCCCGAAATCATAAGGATCTGACATTAGTAACCGTGGAGAAAAAACGTTTTGGATTTTCGGTTAATGATGTGATTTGTGAATACGCATACGTTTGGATGAATGGCGCATTGGTTGAGACAGCTTGTTGCGAAAGCGAAGATTACAGCAAAATGAAAAGTGCAATTGAAGCACTGGGAATATCTGAACTTCCTAATACCAATTACTTAAAAGCCGCTAAAAAAGTTGTAGGGTTTTAAGACAATTTACCGTCCGAAAGATTTGCCGTTTGTGTATTTGAGGTAATTTGAAGATTTAGGTTGATAAAAATTGTTTATGCCATTTTGTTGAGCTAAATCTGCTGTTTCTGTAAATTTATTTCCTAACTGTGAAGCGGCATGAGCATCATCACTGAGCAAAACAGGTATGTTTTCTTGTGCCAACATTTGCATTATACGTCTGCTCGGATATGGTTCATCTCCAAACTTATAGTAGCTGGTGTTTAACTCAACCATAAGTCCTGATTGTTTTATGACTTTTATAGTTTCTGCCTCTTCTTTTGCCCAGACTTCCTCCTGCCCCAGCCCGACCTTTTTCATTAAATCAAGATGAGCCATAAATGTAAACAGGCCTGATTGGGCAGCGGCACGCTCATTTTGCCAATAACGGTGCAAAAGTTGATTTTGTTCCGGTTTAGATGCGTTTTTTACGTCATGAGAATTATAGAGAGTATTATTATGTAAGATAAAATGAGCTGCACCTATTAAATAATCAGGTTTAAGGTGTTTTATGGCTTTACCAAACCCCTCTTGCCATTCCGGAGTGGCAAAATAATCAACCTCCATACCTTTTAAGATTTTAATATCAGATGTTTTACGAAGCTCATCTATTTTTTGATAATGAGATTCAAATTTAGCGATTACTTCGTCAAATGATGATGAATAGATATTATTGTATCCTCCTTTAAGCGCATATTGATACATCGGAGCTTCTTTTATTTGAGAGTGTACAATAAAATGGTTAGAAAAACCGATATGGCTCCAACCTAATTCCGTTGCTCGGACAAGCATTTCTTCTTCAGAATTATGCCCATCAAAACCTATGGTATGAGTATGTAAAGAAAACTTTTGCATTTAGTACCTCTTAGTTAAGATTTAATTATATATTAAATCTCAAAATTGACAAGCTCTTCTTGCCGTAAACCATTTGCCTTTAGCTAAGTTACATGTTTTTTCATTAACTATACATGGTTTATCTTCTAAGCATTTATCCAGCAAGACACCTTCATTACAAAAGCCTGTGTCCAGACAGTCCGGTTTATGTAGATAAAAAATAAATTTATTACCATGTAAAACAATGTGTTTTTTATAAAAAAATCACTAAACATATTAGAGACAGCCTCACTAATAAAATAATAATTTTATAATAATAAACTATAGTTATTATTTCAACATAATTATCTACCGTACCATTTTTTGTATTTTTCCTCGTCTAATAATTTAGGCTTAAATCTTGAACATGCTTCTTGAGAGGTATTATACATATTGCTATCTGCACGATTTATGCTTATACGATTATTTGCCATTTTCCGGTTTTGATAAGATAGGCAATACGTTGAGCTCGTTTGCCGGTTTGTTTGGCATAATTGCTGTTTAAACATTCCGCAGCAGCATGTTGATACATACATTGCGATAAATATCCCAGCATATTTTTGAACTTCAAAAGACCATTGATACCCAAATTAAAGGCCATATCTACCAGCGCATATTGACGTTCATCATCTAAAGCTTCAAAAAAAAGAATGCTCTGTTTGCATTCTTTAACAATTCTTCTGATATCTCGTCTCAGCAAATAATTGGCGCCTTCTGTAGTTATACCGTGGTGCCAGTCCCCCAAAACTTTAGTTTCTTCCTCTGTAATCGGGTGGGCATCTAAATTATGCCCCACCCCTATAGTCTGTTTGCCTCTGGTACAATAATAGGGCTTCAAACGAAGCCCCTCATGAAAATGTAGTCTTTTGACTGCGGTATTAATGTCTATCATTTGTGTCTGTCCATAATCAGGTGATAAATATCTTTTACATCTTTGCAGGTTTCTGAACTTTGCGCTAACAAGGTATCCAGCTTGATTTCTATGGCTGATACCTTATACTCACATCCGGCAACTCGTTCTTCTAAGTTTATAACTCGCGGATTTAAGGTCAGTAAAAGTTGAATAAAACTGCATATTGAAAAGATAACTATCAATACCCAAGTAATGTTTTTGATTCTATCTATCATCATTTTCCTCCATTACAGGTTTGGGAAATTGTGATTTAATGGCAGTTATGGTTTCTTGCCAATTATGAGTATTATTAATTTTATCCCAATAAATCATATCAAGTTGTTCGCTCAAGGGCGGATATGCTCGTTGGCGTTGCTCAATATAACTTGGTGGATTTTGCGGAAGTACACGGTATTGACGGTATAAATATTCCGTTCCATCAACAGATGTTCGGATTGAAGGAACTTCTTCTACAATCTGATAATGATTATTAGTCGCAAACTGCCAATAAATATCATATTTTTCTGCCCCAAAAACATCTCCTAATTTGGGGGTAAATATAATTTCATCGCTCATGTTTATACTCCTTGTCCGTCAGCAACCCAATCAACACTACCGGCTCCGGCAGAAAAACCGGTTGTGGTTTTGTTGTTGCCGTTTATTAGTGTATAACCGGAATTTGAGTATGGTTTAAGAAAAGTTACGGTTCCGCTTTGAGAATAACCTCCCTGACGCAACCGCTTACTATGATACAGCTCATACCATTGATTTCCGGATGTGCCTCGTTCAATGATATAATCTTGAATATTGGCATAATCATTATAATCAGCCGCCCTGAAAGTCATCTTAGAAGCAAAGCTATCTATCTTATCATTGCTGACATGGGCTGATATAGGACATATACGTTTTCTGATATTCCAGTTATTATTTAAATATTCTTCTAAGGTGTTATTTGTTCTATTAAACCATATAGTATAATTTGCCGGATTTTGCGGGCGATCTTTTTGATCAACATAAGCTGCATAATAATCGCTAAATGTTCCGGAATCCCCTATTACCGGATATACGTTTCTGGTTCCGCCCATGCTTTGTAAGGTTACATTATTAATTGTAAACTCGCAATTATTAAAACTACCGTCAGCATTTCTGCCATTTGCTATTAAACCTTTAACACCCGGCAAAGCAAAGACCATTGAGCCGATATAGCCAAATCCGTTAAATATATGTTCTACAGAAATGATAGTACCAGAAGATGAAGTTTTTATAACAGCTATCGGAAAAGAACCATTGCTCCACCTTAATACGCCTTGACTGTAAAAACTGACAATATTATCCTCTGTATTGTAGTTAACACCACTTGAAGGAAGCTCTGTATCAGAAAAAATCACATTTGTAGATACTGCCGTAAAACCTCCGTCTCCGGTAATAAACATAACTAATGTTGCTTCGGTCGTAATCGGACTGGTATAAATTCTGTCAGTGCTAACTATATATTCGGCAAATTTTAAATTATCTTCGGCATCTCTTCCGGAAGGAATATATAGCTTACTACCTGACTTCAAAATTATAGAGCCGTTATTAAATTCTAACCTGATGTCTTGCGGTATTTCGGTTATGCAATTGGTAATATGAGTTTGATTAATCTTATCATTTGCATAGTGTTTGGATAATTCCGCATAATCAGCCGATTGCTTGGCAGCCTCCGAACTCTGAATGGCTAAAGGGTTCATAACATCTTTAACCGTTTGTAAAATTACAGGTTTGGCAATGTTGTCGGTATAATTCATTATATCAGGTTTACTGATATTGTTTACATAGTCATTGATTTCCTGCTTGCCTGATCGTATATGCTTTATTGCAATATCTAAATCCAATTGAACTTCATCTTGCCAATATAGCTCTATTGTTGAACTGTCATCTATGTTTGTTGATATGATTTCCATCTTATTACCTCGTTACCTGCTCTGTTATTCTGAATACGCCTATCTTATTTATATTTGTAGGAAAGATTGTGTTTATGGCGCCATCAGGCAAAACCAATTCAATATCTACTTTATAATCGCCTACCGGAATGTTGGTATCTTGAGGAGTTAAAATAAAAACCATTTTACCGGTGTCAGTTTCTGCATTGAGTGCTGTTTTATCAATAAGCAAGTTATCTTCATAATCTCTGACCTGCATACGCAGCGATGAGCCTTGCATATCAAAATCATGATGTGATTTTTTTATTTGAACAATTATATTAAAACTATCCCCTTGTCTGACTTCAATAAGATTTGAATGTGCAACTATTCTACCGCTCATAATTAGCTCTCCAATTTGATTTTAATAAAATAATTAACTGCTTGGTTAATAGGAGTAACATGCGTACTTGCTCCATATATGGGATTGGATAATGAGGCCTTAAAACCGGTTCCGTTGCAACTCTGATTGTGGCTATCGGAATTTTTACCCATAGTGGTTGTTGTCAGATCATAAAATGCTCCGGTAACAGTTGAATTGTTTTCATATCTCATCGGAAGGAATGTACCTTTAATATCCGGTAATCCTTCTGCTTGAGTTGAATAAATATCAGAAGCCGAATTTCCGCCCAACCCTCTTAAAAATTTTCCGCGATAATCAGGAAGATTAAAAGTTGTTGTTCCGTCTCCGGCACCAAATTTGGTTCCTATCAAAGCAAATAATTCCGAATATGTTGTTCGGCTTACGGCTTGCCCGTTGCATAAGAACCAATTGCCATGGTTGGATGTTTGTACGGAGGCTTTAATATCTCCTAACTTTTCCGATGAATTGATGATATTCTTAATTGTTGATTGAAGAGAAGATACGGCATCATTTAATTGTTGCAAATTAGTGGCTTCCGTTTGTGCTGTTGCTTTAGCCAAATTTTTTAATTTAAATCCGGCAATGTTTATATCCCCTTTCATTGCAACTCTTCCATCACGTAAAAAAGTCTGACTCAAGCCATCGGCAAAGTTGTCGTCTTCTTCATCATGGTGATCCGTAACAATTTCTATATCATTTATTCTATCATCTTCCCAATTATGAATACGGGTAAAATTTCCACCACTATCAAATGGCATTTTATTTCTCCTATAAAAAATTTTTAATGACAAATATCCAATTCTTGCCGTAGTTTATCAATTCTCCCGATCCATTCCCAAGTATAAGGATAATCTTGATAATTAAGACGTTGTAATTCGTTGGCTACATTACTTCCGGCTATGGGATAGATCGGACAATAATTATAATTTTTCTGCGTACATGAGCTTAAGCAAAGCATCACGAGAAGCATTAGGACGAGAATGAATTTGCGATTTTTGTTGTGCAACATGTTTTACTACCTCTGTTTGCTTGGCTATAATTTGAGTTTGAGAATGCGAACGACCAAGCAAGTAACACAGAAGTAATATGAGTACCAAACCTACAATACGGATAATCATTATGGCGCTCCCAATAATAACAAAAAAGCCCTTGCCACATACTCCGCAGCTTCGGGCCTGATTAGCGACACAACAGAAAGTACTGCTAAGGCGGTAATTATAACATAAAAACGATATTTGTTTGCCTTTTTCATTATTTTCTCAAAAAAAAAGCCGAGATTATGTCTCGGCTTTGCGGTTAATGTAATGACATTATAATCCGATCAGCATTTTACTGAAAACGGATACTAAAAATTTAACAATCAACATCCAAACAGTACCACCAAAAATAACACCCCATATCATTCCCCATCCGGCCGGAGTATTATTACGGCGTTGTTGAATATAGTCATATAAAAACCATATTCCTTGCTCCATAAGATATACGATAAATAATATCAATAATCCGAGAACCGTTTCATCGCCTTTAACAAACTGCGGGACTGCAATTGCCACGCGTAGAAGTGCAGTTAAAGTATTAGATACTTTCCAAGAGTTTTCTTTTTTAAATAATCGTTTCAGCAGATAAAGAATAATAACACGGATGATTCCGGTCAGCGCTAATGTTGCTATCGACATTAAGATTACAAATGTCATGGCATTTCCTTTCAAAAAGATGTTTATGATTGATACTAACCGCCATTTTGTTAATTGTCAAATTTATATATCTATTTACAAGCTAATCCATAATTAACTTTCAGATAACCGCTGGAATCAATATAAACGGCATCCGGATTTATATAAATAACTTCTTGGGCCAATAAACCTATACGAGGTGTATTATCTCCTACGTAATTATATAAATATACCGGTAATCCGTTATATAATCTGCCGACTTCAGTGATATTTTGTTTTAAGTTTTCATCTGAAAACATACTGACAATACTTCCCAGCGCATTCCATCCGGCTTTTGTTTGAGCCTGATTGTTATATTGGCGATTATCTGATATACGTTTATCTGACTGCGAGGCTATATCATATTTATCCATAGCAACATCATAACCGCTTTTACTATTTTGCAATAAACTCAAAATCTCATTTACGGGCAATATTTGTGCTGAATTTTGAAAATTGCCGGCAGCAATTTGATTGTTGAGGCTGTTGGTATAAGTATTTTGACCGGCAGAAATACTATCATAAGCTGCTTGTTCGTATGCACCTGCCTGTTGCTGATCAAGGCTGTTCATAGCATTCTGATAAGCCTCACTCCCCACACTCAAACCCTGATTTTGCAACTTGGTTTCTAATTGACGACGCATAGCTGCAAATTGCGGATTTATTTTGTTAACAGCATTTCGGTAAGTTGCGTTTTCTGCTCTTTGAGCATCTTCTTGTGAACCGGACACCGAATATATATACCCCGGACGATTGTTTAGCCGGGAGCTGATTTGATTACCTAAATTTGCCATATTTTTATATGTATTATCTGCTACGCCGGTATCATAACTATTGAGATAATTCAATATCTCATTTTCAGCTCCATAGCGAGATGTATTTGCTCCGCCGGCTCCCAATACTTTTCCTATACTTTTTGCCATATTAATCTCCTTGATAAAATTCAAATTGTTTTTTCTGTACGCCCATAATAATCTTATCGTCTCCGTTATCGCCATAATGAGAAAGAATCCCCTCTACAGTAAAGCCTAATTTTTGAGCCAATTTTATACATTTAAAATTGTTGCAATCAGTCATTATGGTTATCCTTTTACATGCAAAATAATCATAAGCGACCGAAAACATAAATTTTAGTATTCTTTTACTACACCAGTGCTTGTCTATAGTATAAAGTGTCCACCAGACATCTCTTCCTTGACGAATATTGTGGTAAATCAATCCTCCGATTAGTCGGTTTTGATACACAAACCCGATTGTATAATGTTTATCCAACCATTCGGTTCCGATGTTCAGCCCCGAACAAATCCAATCGGTTATTTTCTCTTTGTCATCACTAATAACACTACATAATGCTGCATCCTTGTTCATAGCGAACTCCCGTATCAAACCATTCTATTAAATTACCGCGGGTTTTGGTTTTGAAAACCACACTCGCTTTAAAACCGGTGGCAGAATTTGCAATCCATTGACTGCGTATTTTTCCTTTTAGGGTTGCCCATTTGCTTCCGACAGGGTTCTTTAAGCAACTCCAATAAGTTGAGTTCCATTTATTCAAATCACTGTGCCCTATATTTTCCATATAAGGACACTTTTGTGATGAGAAATCCATATTGGTATATACTATTAACGCATATTGTGCAGATGATTTTGTGCGCGGATTGATAAGCTGAATTCGTTTTAAATTCGGAGTACCAAAGTCCGAATAGGCTTGTTCAACCGTTCCGCAAATATGTACTCCATTATCAGAATAGCCTTCATCAAACAAAAATACAGCATTGTCCGAACCAAAAAAGATCCGGTTACCAAATGTTCCCCAACAAAATGACCTGATATCGGTAAAACGACACCAAGCACCGCTATTTACATTTACAACATGTTGCTCAAATTGTTGTGCTACCGGAACATTGAATATTGCATATCCGCCACGACTATAAATAATACTTTGCCAACCTGTTTTATCCTTTGATTGTTGCGTTCTTTCCAAAACCAATCCTCTAATTTTATCTGAGAAAGAAACTTGTGAAGAATTGGCTTTATCTAATGACAATGCCTTGGACATCGGAATATAGCCGTCTTCAGATATGATGACAATGTCTCCCTGGTATTGCATAGCACAGCGATAACCTATCGGGCGGCTCATTTGAAATACCCCGCGCAAGCTCCAATCTGAAGCATCACCGGGATCATTTCCCCCATATACGGCAATCTCTCCTTCTGAGGTTATAAATACGGTTAAATCATCAACTCCTTGTCCGGCATCTTGTGTCCAAGAAGCAATTGATAACAGCTCCCCGCCTTTGCGAAAAATTGAAGACAGATCAAATTTAACCAATGTTCCCCGTACTTCTCCGGCTCCTTGCGAATACCAAGCGTTTAAGCTCCCTTTTTCTACAAAAAACAAACGTTGTTTGCTTACGGTTACATTTATAAGCTTAAATGGCTGGAGATTAATGCCTTCAAACATGGCTTCTTGCCAATTGTCGCCATCTTCCGAACTATAAAATGTTTGCGGGGCATCATAACCGTTTACTAATATCAGATAGTCCTTAAATTGTACATATTGCCAATAATCATGGCTAAAGTCTGTTGCAATTTCTTTTACGTCTTCTTTATTAGTGATATCCCATATCTTACCATTACCAAAAGCAAAGAACTTATTATTTCCCGGTTTGCAATATTCAACCAAGGTACTTATTCGGCAACCTAAATTTACATAAGGAACATATCCTTTACGTAATACCACCTTATTGGCAATCGGTAAATAATTGTCCATGACTATAGCATCAGTTATTGCCATGGTATCTAAACTATCTCTGACATTCAATCCTCCAATCGGAGCCGGCAAGATAAAATTAGCTGAAGTATTATTTCGGTTAATCTGCTTTGGTGACATTAATACATACTCCTTCCGTAAGAGGATTATATAAATTACCGCATAAAGAGATATCTTTGGATGACAAGCCGGAAGCAAAACGGTTGCGAACTTCACGTTGATATTCGTTAAATTCTTCTTCATACGGCATTCCGTTACGGCGATACCACCGCCAAATAATCCCTTTTTTGACCAAAAACTCATCAAATATCGGAATATCGGTATTTTGTGTTATGGCAGATTTTTCAATACCGCAATATTTTTTACTGCCATCATAGGCGATTACAGATGATCTGTATTGAAAAACTATTTTAAGTTCTCCGATTGGAACGGTTAAAAACTTTAGCATTCCGTTTTGAATTTTAAACTTCATATTCAATGACGGAACATTAAAATATTTTTCTTTCATCCATTGCTCCGGAGTAATGGCGCCTACAACTTTTTCTGCTCTATCTTTAATAAATACCGTATTGTTTATCAGACAATAAAAATCCGGACAATAATCTGCCAGCAAATAATTACTCTGCCCTTTGGTCGTCCGTAAACAACCTTCTTTAGTCAGTTCTTGCCAATCTCCATAGCGTAAAAGGCTATCTAAAGTATCTTGAGCAACACTCAAAAAAACAGCTTCTTGTTGGCTGGATGAATTAAATAAATCCGATGGTCGTTGTGTGGCTACCAAGCTTGCAGCCTCTTGGCATATTTCTAAAATATTTTTCATATTATATTCCTTTATTTTTCAGAACTTGCCGAAGACGTTTATTATCTTCTTCCAAATAACGAATTTTATTTTGATATTTTTGTTCTTGAAAATGCCAGTCGGCAATTTGTTTATTTGACTTGGAATTTGCAATAAACTTACGAGCCAAATCTCTTTCTTTGCTTATTCCTAGCCCGTTTGCTTTATCATCATCAAGTTCTGATAATGTTTCTACGGTAAATATTCCACGGCATTTCAGACTTTCTACTTCTGATAAAGTCAAAAATGCAAACTGCTCTAAAGGAGTTCCGACTGCTGTTTGCTTTTTAGACAATAAATATCTGGCATATTCTTGAGGAAAGCGTTTTTTCTTGTCTTCGGTTGCCGGTTGATCAAAAATTTCGGAATTGTTATCTTTGATTCTGATTTCACAGAAGCATACATTTTTAAATATCGGAAAACCTTGTTCATCTACGCTATCTGTTTTGATACTGCGATCATAAAATCTGGCATTTACACCATCTTCAGACACATTACTGCGAGCAAGATTTTCAAAAGTTGAAAAATCTATATCCATATCTTTGTCCTTCGGTTAAGATTAAAAAATTAGGGAGGATTGCCTCCTCCCTAATAATCAGCTGTTTTATTCCCCGTTTTTATTAATCAATACCCCTTGTAGAGCCGCATTACTCATAGTCATATTACCTGCCCAGCCGATAATTTTATATAAAGCATCCTGATTGACAGACATTCGCTCGCCACCGATTACTTTCATATTTCGCTCTTTATGATTACGCAAATAAATATAATCGGTATTAAGAAAATAAATTTTATCTTCAGGACAGTGACCGCCTTGTCCGCCATCACAAATCAAATCTGCACCCTTAAATTTAATGCTGCTAAATCCGGCTTCTGCCATTTTGTTATCAGAATAACGTTGTTGCGGAAGAAGGGTTGATTCATACAAACCGTATAATTCGTTACCGCAAACAATTAAATCCGGCTTATCTGTCCCACGACATAATGACATATACATTTTATCCATAGCGGAATGAATATTATCAGAATTTAAGCCTTCGGTAATTTGAGTTGATTTATTGCGCCAAAATTCATTACCAACCGTAGAGCGGTCTATACCGCCGACAACACCGGTTGACGGACTATCTGCTACCAACAATGCAAGCCCGCCAATTTCCTTACCTGCCGAACCGGTACCATCACCATATACGGCGGCAGACATTTTATTGCTCATTGTTTTGATTGCATTTTCAACACGTTTTTCAAATAAATCCAAAACTTGTTCTTTGCCGGAGTTTTTTAAGATATCTTCTCCGGATACCGCTACGGGAACGGCACATAGTTTGAGACTGTATTCTGCCGCCGTAAACAATTGTTTGGGAGTATAATCAATAGTATCATAACCGGAATACCAAGTCATATCTCCTTCGCCATATTCAAGCTCTTCAATAATTTTAGAGCCACCTGAAATCGGACGAATTTTACCTTTGCTTTTGAGTCTGCTTAAAAGTGCATTGTTAGTACTGATATTATCGGCCAACTTGCCGGCACGACTAGTCAGAGTGGTTGTTAAGACATCATTATAATCAATATTTGCCATAATTAATTTCCTTTATTAAATTTATTGTTAATCATCATATTCAGCCAGTTTTAATTCCAAAACTTCACGTGTGCTGAGTTTTGATAAATCTTTCGCTAAACGATTTTTGCCTTTGGGTGCAAATGCTGCTTCTTTAGCTTTTTGAATTTCTGCAATACGTTCTGCCTCATGATTACACATATTATATTTATCAATCAGCTCAGATATTTTTTCCTCTAAAGCATCTAACTTAGATGAAAGAGGCGAAAAATCTGTGCTTGCGTCTAATGATACTCCATAAATTTCTGCTAAAGATTGCAGAGCTTCTTTAGGATTACAGTCTAAAGCATCATCTATGCGGGCCATTGCCTCAACCCAATCTTGTGCTTTATTAATCCCTAAGCGATGCAAACGTTCGGCACGAGATGTAAAAACATCATCAATCCACCGGCGATGACTAAGCTCATTATTAAGGCGAGAAAACCCACGTTCGGTTTCACACTCTCTTTCACAAAGATATTTGCGCATAGCCGCAGGCAAAGATTTAAACATTTCAACATATTCTTTTTTGTAAGAACGAGGTGCAATCAGATACTCGTCTTTGCTATTGTCATCTTTTTTACTACATGTTTCTTGAATGTTTTTTTCTTTTTCTGCTAAAGCTATGGCTTTATCATATTGTTTTTCAAGTTCTTTTCTTAAATCATTAGTCATTCCAGATACTCCTTTTATAATTGTGAATGAAGTCAGAAAACAATTCTGCTTTCTGAACTTTTTCATTATGCTGTCGCCTAGACCTGAGATAGGCTTCAGAATAATCTTGAGAAAGAGACAAATCATTGTCTCGTAAATATTTATCAAGCTGATAGTTTGAAGACACTATCCGCCCGTCAGGCAGTCGCAGACTGTCCGTCCATTCTTTTGAAAAATACATTGTGCTTTACTCGTTATTAAATATAAAAAAATCCCGAGAATTTCTCGGGAGGTTGTGATTAAGTTCAACTATCATTGTTTAGTTTTATGATTTTCTTGCCACATAATTTTACGAAGTATTTGCAGTTCTTGATATGAATATTCATACAAACAATTTTGTTTATCATATTCTTGGTTATATTGTTGACACAGTCTCAATACGTCATGCTTCCAATCTTGAAAATTATATTTCCAATCCGAATCTTTTTCTAATTTTTGGTAATAACCTGATATCTCATTTTGAAACCGTTTAACCATATCTGCCAAACAAATTGCATTATTACCGCAATGATCTTTAATATCATAATATTCATCAGTATCATAGACATATTCATCTTCTTGTATTATCGGAATTATGCAATACATATTGAGGCAAAATAAAGTAATACTCCATAGAATTATACTCAGAAATTTATTAATGTAACAACATAATACTGAGGTTAGTGTTAGCAAAGATAGCATAATAATACTATTTTTAGAAATACTTTCAGGAAAAATTGTTAACATATAAAAAAACAATATACAAAAAGCTACAAATGCTACAAACCACAATATAAACAAACTTTTTTGATGTGTGTTATTGAGAAATTTCATTATTCTTCTCCTCAAATAACAACCATGTGTAATAACATTGTTTTTTACGGATATTCTTTAATTTATGATTTTGCCTTACAATTCCATAGTTCCTTTTATCACAGTATTCATATCCTATTTTTCCATATAGTGATTTAGTAGTGTTTAATTTACTTATAGCATGATCAAAACAAAGTTCTTTATCTTCGTTATTATAAAGGCACTGCAATAAATCAGGTTCATATTTAGATAATTTACTTTGTAAAAACCCAGCAGGATGATATGATACAGGCAACAATGTCTGTATTACCAATAAAATTAAAAAAATAGGAATTATTATCATCATTTGTTTGCGCGGTATATATAATTCCAGCAAATATATGATAATAAAACTTGAAAATAAAGCTATTATAAACAAGGGCAATTTATCATTAATCACAGCTAAATCATATCTCATTTGCAAAAAGTCAGACAATAATAACAATGCAAATGAAAATGCTATTGTGATTGACCACGCTATCAATAACAAAATATTTTTTAAGAGGCCAAATATTATTTTCATATTAAATCCTTTTTAACAATTATATTTTTTTTATTTAATTTTTCAATCTATTTAATATAACGTGAGTAAAATTGCGAAATCATGTCTTCACAGTCTTCATCAGGATTTTTAAAACCGACATATATTCCTCTCGCATCTGCCTTTAAGTCCTGAATACCATCTTGTATAATATCCGAATAATGTTTATAGTTATCATTATTGATCGTATTATCTTGGTTAAGCTTATCAGCTGTATCTAAAGCCTGATTATAAGTATTACGAACCTGTGTAACAACTGATGACTTAACGGCATTATCATAAACTTGACGCAACCATTCTCGTCTCTTTTGTTGTTCTTCTAAATCTTCTCCCCACATATTAGTATATCTGCTACTCATCTGTTTTGTCCTTTGTATTATATAAATTCAACCATTATTTGTTTGTATGCTTCATCATTACCGGATTTGCTTTTGTTCTTATCACTTAAAAGCGCTAAAACCTTAGCCTTACCTAAAGAAGCAGAAATTGCCGCCGTAGGAGATTCATTACGTACGGCAATGGTACGAGCTTCTTCCAACTCATCTAAGATATCTTCATAACTAAGCTTCTTCTTTGAAACCATTAGCAAAACCCTTTGACTAATCCGGTAGATATATTGGTGTTTATATCGTTCTTTCTAGGCGGAGTTGGTTGCTTATCGTGAATTACAACCGGATTTCGGTTATATTTTTTACGCTCATCTGCGAGTTGCTGAATTTTTAATCCGGCCTGAAACTTCATTTATTGTGCCGTAAGAGCATTTTTGGCTTCTTCATTATGTGCCTTGATTTCCAGTTCTTTGGCTTTAAGAGCATTCTTTTCTTTTTCAATCATTATTTTTTCTTGTTCTAATTCAAGTTGATGATTTGGCTGTTCCGGTTCTTTTTTATTCAAATCTGCTTCAACAGCGTTAAACACCTTTTCAATCACGCTTTCAAAAGGACGTGCCTTGGGCAACGAGGTGCAAAAACTTTCTATCATGCTACGATATAACGGTAATAATAACGGTTGTTGACTTACGGTCGGCAGAGCAGATATAATCAATTCGTTTAGAGCCTTGATACCGGAAAGAGTTTTCTCTGCCTCTGCTTCGGCATTAAAGACATTATCATTTTCTATTTCTAAAATCATGCCGCGCATTTTTTCGTCTTTAAGCAACAAAACTGCCTGCCGTGCTTCCGGTAAAATTTGTTGCTCCGGAGGCAAAAATCCAAGCAATGTTTCGGCAGAAAATTGTTCACAAATTATCTCAGCTTTAATGGTAAACAAGTCTTTTATAAAACGTTGCATATCATTTTGCCGATCTTGATTACGTAAAGTTCCAAAATTTGTTTTTTTGGTTACGGCAGTGGCCGTATCTTCGGAATTTGAACTGCCTCGCATAATATCAGAAACGCCGGTTATCTCATATATTTGATTAATTATATCCTGTCTTCTTTGTGCTAATTGCTCTAAAGCAGTTATATATTGCTCTATCGGAATAAAGTCTAATATGCCTTTCAACCCGCCACAATCCTTCAGGCGTTGAAAATCCTTAGCAGCAACCAGTGTAACATCTTTATTCAATATACTGCCTAATTCAGGAAAAGAATTATCATAAGCACCGCTAACTTTTAAGGCCTGCATTGTCAAACGCATACGAGAATGAATGCCGTTCAGCTCGCTTAATAACTCTTTTATCAGGCAATAATCCGGAACCGGAATTATACTATCATTGGTAAGTGTTGCAAAAATGGGTTTTGGGCAAGGAAAAAATCCCTGTGTTTTTAACGGATTATTTGCAACACGAATAAAATCATCAGTTTTTTCTTTAGCTAACCAATAAACTTTTTTACTTTCCTTATCCCAAATTTCATAAATACAAATATCTTTACAGTCTTTATCATCTTCTTTATCTGCCAAATTAAGACAGGCAGTTTCTCCAAAAGTTGCTATAGCCTGCTCTTTGCTCATATAAATTTTGCGCGCAACCCAACTGACATCTTCCCATATTCCGACTTCATCACAATCGGCTAAAAAATTTTCGGGATTAACATATTCGGAGATTACTTTCTCAGAGCTTTTAATTTCTATTTTTCGCTTTGAATCTTGTGCAGATGAAACAAATTCAAAATTCGGATGATAACGCTCCCAAACAATACCGCAACCGCTAATCAAAAAATCATTACGTGCATATTTGATAATGCTGTCAAAATCAAATTGTTGCAGATTCCAAATCAGTGATTTGCTCAGAATATCACAAGCTAATTTTTCAATTTTGTTAGCGCTCTTACCACTACGTTCAAGATATGGTTTAGGCTGTTTGAAATATAAAAACGGTTTTAAGGTCTCTATTGTTGACCAAAAAATATTATAGTGTCCGACATTATATCCAAATCCTCGGTTATCTTTATAAAATTCACGAGTTTCTTTGATTAAATTATAATAGCTCTCATATTTTTTCTCTGCCGCCGAAATTTTTTTCAGCCATTTTTCAACCTGCTGTTGTTTATTCATCTTCAAACACTCCTAATATTGAATTTTGCCTTACTACTACAACATCCGGATCATAAGTCGGTAATTCATCAAAAATATGAAACAATACTTTGTCTCCGATTTCTATTCCCTTGACTTCCGGACCGATACTTTCAACAATTCCGATTGTCCGCTCCGGTTGATAATCTTCCGTAAAAAAAATACCGCCGGCGGTTGCGGACGGTTTACTTTCTAATCTGATAAAAACTCTATCGGTTATTGCTTTTACCATTCAATACTCCTTTTCGGTAAATTAAATAAATCATTATAAGTTAAATGTCCGTTGCCATAAACAGACGGCTTGCCATTATCATAAACAGGCTCGGCAAAAGTCAGAGCTAAGGCATCGCCTTTATCCGGTGAGCGACCTAATCGTTTTTTTAATTCATCTTTTTCTTCCAAACAAAGTCGTCCTTTGCGGTCATATTTTTTATTAACTGATGTTAAATCATCAAATAAATCTTCATCAGCCGGAATTTGAACCGGAGGTTTACTTTCAAGCCATTGTCTGATTTCATCCCACATTTCGGCACGACGGTTAAAATAACGTTCATCATTCAGGGCTTTTTCACCAAAATATATTCCCCTGATAATCTCTGAAAACCCTCTATCCTTCAAAATATCAAATACTCCGGCACCCTGACCTCCGATATCCATGAATATACGATAAGGTTGCATTTGGCGAATGAAATTAGTTGCCAAATTAGCAACCGCCACATTGTCCAATTTTTGATAAGTATCAAATTTGATACACCACCTTCCTTTACGAAAACAAAATGATGTTTTATCATCTCCAAAACGGGCAATATCAAGACCTATAACTAACGGAGAAGTACTATTATCAATCTTGGAAATCGCTGCCTCTCTGACTAATGCGGAAGATATTAATTTGTAATTACCTTGACGAATTGGTTCTCCAAGCCAAATATGCTCATAATCATCAGGATTATTTTGTTTACATTGTTCTGCTTGCAGTTTTATCTCTTCCGGACAAAACGGATTATCATAATAATTAACTTTACGAACTAAGGTTCTTTTATCGGGCTTATTGCCTAACAATACCCATAGCGGATCATTTTCTTCTTCCCGATTCATTGATATCCAAATTTCAGAACCGTTTTTACGTATTGTCGGACTTAAAATATTCCATGACTTTTTAGTAATGGTATGTGCTTCTTCTATCCAAGCAATATCAACGCCTTCCAGTGATTTAATATTATTAATATCCTGATCGCGCAATCCACGAAAAATAATCTTGGTTCCGGTAATTTTATTTTCAATTCTGCTTTCATAAATCTTATAATCATTCAACCCCCAGGCAGATATGCGATCACAAAGTAATTTATAAACAGAATCCTTAATGGAATCTTGAATTTCTCGCAAACAGGCAATAAACAACTTTTTTTGTCTGCCCAACAATAATATGCTGTCCGCAAAAGCATAAGACTTGCCGCCACCACGTCCGCCATAATAAAATTTAATACGCCAGTTTTCATTCAAAAGCGGCTTGAAAATTTCAGCAATTTCAATTTTCAGCTCCGGCGATTTATTTTTGCGACAATTTGCTCTTATGTTTTTATTATTCCCAATATCAGTTTTGGTTTTCCGCTTATCGGTTTTTGGATCATCCAAAACCGATTTTTTGCCCTCAGTTACCGATACCGCACGTTTTGTTATTGTGCGCCCACCCTTCTCCATATTTGTTCTCCATAAAAAAAATTCTGAAGATTGATGTCTTCAGAATTTTATATACGTTTTCCATAATACGTTTTTTGTATCACTATTGGTCCCGCTTGTCAATACCTGTGGATAAGTTTTTATTTTCTGTATAAATACAAAGAGTTAATAAGATTTTTCATTCCCCATCCATGACGATGTCTATATTTTTGCTCAACAAATTTGCAAGTTTCACCAAAATACAAAACATCTATCGCCGCCAAATGAGATATACCGCTCTCCTCGCAATTATCGGCCCAATCCAAATAATCTCTTCGGCAAGCAGAAAGGTATAATAATTTATCCTCTTCCGAAGCAAAAACATTTTGATTTATACTTACAGAAACTTTTTCATTCCACGATGAAACCCGCATTGGACTTACCTGACATAAGAAAGCATATCCACGACATATACGAACTGCCGTCCACTCAAATCCGAGTTCTCGTACTTTTTTCCATACTTTAGCATCTTGTAATGAAATACGATGTTTTTGCGATAACAATCTTTGGTTTCGTTTTAATTTCAGGGTCATTATTATATCCTTTAAACTAAAAATTAATAAGTCAGGCACTATTTATATATCTACGATATTTGTATTTTAAAAGTCAAGACTAATCTACGTTAGTTGTATCTTTACAAAATTAAGTTTATAGGATACCATTTTCGTATATTAAAAGTTTTTATAAGGAGATTATATATGGACAATCGCTGGAATTGGCTAAAAAACAGATTGAACGAATTAGGAAGTAATCCGTCTCGTTTTGCAAAAGAACTGGATTGGCCGGCAAGTCGTGTATATGAATTGTTTTCAGGCAAAACAAAGGCAATCCCCTTGGACAGATTGGCCAAAGCTTCTGCAATATTAGGTGTCAGCTTAGACAATATGATAAATTTTAATTCCGGACTTTCTGATGATATATGTTTCGGTACCATTTATAGCAGCACCACCAAGACAGATAATTCGGGAATCGTACCGGAGCTTGATTTATATGAAATGTATCCGCCCATGATGAATAATGATTGGGATGGAGAAACAGATTTTCTTAATGACATCTCATATACCTATAGTGCCAATTATTTACCGACAAGAAAAATTAAGGATAATTGGAAAATACCTGATGAATATTTGGAAGAAATAAATATACAGCAAAAAAATGTTTATATAATTGAAGCGATGGGAGATAGTATGACCCCCACCGTTTCTGCCGGAGATAAAGTTATTATTGACACTTCTGCCAAAGGTAAGTTTCCCTCTCCTGACGGAATATTTGCAATATGGGACGGCTTGGGAATCGCAATTAAAAGAATTGAATTAATACCAAACAGCGAACCACCGGCACTAAAAATAATCTCTGACAACCCTCGCCACAGCTCGTATGAAAGAAAAGTTGAAGATTGCCGAATTGTCGGAAGAATCGTAAGCGTTATCAAACGACTTTAGAAGATATACACATTGCGTATATTTTAATTTGACTATAAAATTTTATTCTATATACAATATTCGTACTAATAATACGGATATTGAAAATGTGTTTATCAAAAAAACAACTACAAACAAAAGCATCTGATCTGTTTACTTATTTTGAATTTAATAAGTTCAGAAACGAGTTGTCATACAGCAAAAGAACGAATCTTTTGTTGGAATTTTGTGACTATATTGAACATTTATCCGATTGGGAAATTGCCGATATTTTGAATAGCGACAACAACTCAGATGTGCGTAATTTCAGAAAAATCATAAATAACGGTGCGGATATTTGGCTTGGTGATCTGATAAAAACAATAAGCTATAAGGAAAATATATTATGCAAGAAAAAATAATCTATGAAGATATTAGCGAAGAAGAATGCAAAATTATAAACAACTGGCGAATTGATGAGAATTAGACCTTGCAATTTGAAAGACCATCTGTTTACGCCATTACAGCATTTTTTTGTAGCAATAAAAACTAATTTATAAAAAAAGCTTTTTTTTACTTTCTTTTTAAGATTATTTGTTTTAGAATTTGACTTGCATAACTTATCATTATGTCCAGTAGTCAAAAGGATTATAGATATTACCTTTTGCAAGTTTTTGTTGCAATTGAACGAAGGAAGTTAATTCACATGAAAAAAACTTTATTAATGACAACAGCATTGGTAGCAGTAATTAGTGCAACTGATGCTTATTCCGCTACTTTAAACGGTGAACAACCTGAAGATTTTATCATAAACGTTAAAAGAGGAGAAAATTTAGAGATTTCAAATGCATATAGTGCCAATTCTAACCAAGAAATATTGTGGAGCAATAGCGTTTCTGTTGAAGAAGGAGGCACTCTGACTTTAACTGAAACCAATCTCAAATCTAATAATTCTGAAAACAGCGTAAATATTAATGGTACTCTCATCGCCATAAACAGTATATTAGAAGCTGGCAACGATAACGAAAATGATTTAACTCTTGCTAACGCAAATATTCAAGGTGCTAACGTTACCCTTAATGGTTCTGACTTGGAAGCAACTAAAAACATTAATATCGCTGATTCTACCTTAAACATTATGAGTAATAATAATTCATATGAAGAGAACGGTATTTGGGCTGCAGAAGATTTAACGATTAAAAACTCAAACACAGAATTATCTCAAGGCTCTTATTTGGCAGCCAGTGGTAATATAAATATCGATTCAAATATAAACTTAGACGATGGTAGTTCTATCTATCATATTTCTGACGGACAAACTGACGAATTAAATATAACCGGAGGAAACATCAACCTTACTAATTATTCCGGTATTTATGCATCTGGACAAAATGAACAATATAATACTAAAGGAGCATCTTTAAACATAACCGGTGGAAAAATTACTGCTACAGATGGTTCTGAACAAGAAATTACTTTGACCAATACCTCCGATTTAAATATCGGTGGCACCGCTGAAATCACTATGAATATTGATAAAATTGATGATCACAATGGCGGTATTTTACACGAAGGCAAAAGCGGTAACATTAACATAAGCGGAGGTAAAATTACCTTAAGCGGAAATGGCGCTAAAATTGAACGTGGCGGATATGACGGCGATTGGATTTATAGTACAAACGGCGAACCATTAATTGGCGATATAGATAACTATGTAGATGGAAAAGGCTGGGAAATTGCTGATGCAAAAGGCAATACCATAGCCTTCTTAGGTGATGATAGTAAAATATATGATGCTACAGGTACAAAAGAATTAGGAACCTACTCAAGTTGGAATGATGTTGCATCTGTTTTATTGCCTGATACTGAATTTGATAAAGACAGCTTTCACATTTCAACCGGAGATATTAACATATCCGGAGGAGAAATTTCTTTATCCAACGGAGCTCATATATCAACCACTCACAAAAATTCCGGAGATTTAAATTTAAAATCAGGATCTTTGAAATTAAGTGGAAACGCTTTTGTTAAGCTGAATAATTCTGATGCCAAATTTAATATTTCTGGTGGAGAATATAAAGCAACAGATAGTGATGCAACTACCAAAGGTGATATCTTTATCAGCAAAGGAATCATAACCAATCAAAATTCTGACCTAGAAACTTTCCAAACCTTGCATATCAGTGATGGGACATTTAACTTATCAGAATCATCTGATTTGACTGCTCTAAAAGGTATTGAAGTCACGGGAGGAACAATCAACGTAGATGACGGCGAAATATGGTCATTGGGAGATATCAATCTTAAAGGTGGAAATATAAACCTTACCAATACTGCTTCTATTAATAACTTATATGAAAACACCGATGAAATATTTGGTGAAATTACAAAACCGACAAAAGCCGGTAATATTTCTCTTAATGGTGCAAAAGTTAAAGTTACCAACAATTCATATCTCGTTTCTGAAGGAAACATTGACCTCTCAGGCGCTGACTTAACTATGGAAAACTCTACTTTGCAATCAGCCGGAGATTTAGTTTTTGATACTAATGGAAAATACAATATTGCTCATACTGATATTACTTCTGAAAACGGAAGCATTACTATCAAAAACGGAACATTTACAACTCCGGAATTTAGCGCTCCAAACGGAGATGTAACCCTTGAAGGTGGTAGCATTAGTGAAGTTAATGCAACATTGGAACAAAGAGAACCTGATGAAGAAATAGGTATTCAAAACGTCAATCTTAACGGAGGAACATTTACTCATACCAATGTTATCTCTGACGGTTTCAAAAACTTGAACATCAATGGCGGTACGGTTAATCTGACCAACACTGAAATGAATGCTTGGAGTGGTAATGTTACTATCAGTGGCGGTGAAGTTAATTTAAAAAGTGAAGGCGATATAGAAACAGGCTTGTATGCCAGAAAAGAATTTAATGTTACCGGTGGAACTATCAATATGAATGGTGGTAACACAATTATTGATAACATTAATGACCACAATAAAGATGCATATCCTGCTTATGACTTAAATATCAATGGTGGAACAATCAATGTAAATGCCGGTAATGGAGAAATCTCCAGCAGTAAAAATGTAAACTTCAATTCCGGAACCATCAATATTGCAGAAGGTGCCACACTTGGTATTTATGGCGGAAATGAAAAAGCAGAAACAACTGCTCTATTAGGTGCTGACGGTATCTTTAATATTAAAGGCACATTAGATACTAATATTAAAGGAAACGGAACTGTTAATTTTAATTCTAATAATGCTAATATTGCCGGTGATGTAAATATGACCAGTGGCGGTATTATGAATGTTGGATTAAACAAAGCTACCATTGGTGGAGATGCTGTATTTAACAGTGGCTCTAAATTGAGTTTGGAAATTGCCGATGCAGATAAATATGGTTCATTATCAGCAAACAGCATTACTGCTCAAGATGGAGCAAAACTTGCGCTTAACATTACCAAACAAATGGCTGTTGATGAAGAAATAAGCGGCTTAAAATTGTTAGATGCTGCAACAATTGACAACAAATTTACCAATGAGTTATCAAATGCACGCTATGAAGTTAGCAATGATCAAGGAACTTATACTATTAAATATGTTGCAACAGCTTCTGATGTTGTTAACGATGCAGGCGGTAGTTCTAACAATGCCGGCACAGCGGAAGCTTGGGATGCGGTTGTTGCTGATCCAACCGTTAGTGAAACAACGAAAGAAGTAGCTAACGTATTAAGTGAACTTTCTAAAGCAGCTACAACAAATGAAGGTAAAAAGGCATACGTTGATGCTTTGACTGCTATTGCTCCGGATGCTGCTCCATCAGTACAACAAACTCAATCAGAAACCGCCAACCAAGTATTTGGAGCTGTCGGTTCTCGTTTAAGTGGAGGTTCTGTATCTCAGAGCGGTGGCGGAAAAGGCATCTCATCTAATGCCGGAAATAGCCGAGGAATGAGCGGAACACGTGGCGGACATAACGGAAATCGCGGCAGACATGATGGCGGTCGTGGCGGAAAAGGCGGACACGGCAGAGGACATGGTCGCGGAATGTCTTCCGGAGATAATGTATTCTCACAAATCGCTGTATGGATGCAAGGGTTGTTCAACAAAGCTGAGTTAGACGATACCGCAAAATCTAAAGGTTTTGACTCTGAAACCAGCGGAGTTGCTTTGGGTATAGAGAAGTTTGTATCTGAAGATGCTAAATTAGGTATCGGTTATGCTTATAATCATACTGATGTTGATGGCTTTATGCGTAGTACCGATGTTGATACACATACTGCTATTGCGTATGGCGAATATAAACCGTCTAACTGGTTTGTAAATGCCGTTGCAACCTATGGATGGTCTGATTATGAAGAAAATAAAAATGTTGCCGGATCAACCGTAAAAGCTAAATACGATGCTGAAAGTTTCGGCTTGCAAGCAATGACCGGATATGAGTTTGATGTAAACGGTTATAGCATTACTCCGGAAACCGGATTGCGCTATGTTCATATCAAACAAGACGGTTATAAAGATACCGCAGACCAAAAAGTGTCCGGTGGTCAAAGTGATATTTTAACCGGTGTAATCGGTGCTAAATTAGCTAAAAGCTGGGAACTTGATAATGGCATGAATTTACGTCCGGAATTGAGAGTAGCAGCTACTTATGATTTGGTAAATGATGATGCCGGATCAGTAGTAACTTTGGCTAACGGATCTGCTTATAACGTAAGCGGCGAAGCCTTAGATGAATTCGGAATGGAATTTGGTGCAGGATTAACTGCTGAAGTAAATGATAATTGGGAATTGTCTTTAGGTTATGAAGGCAAATTCAAAAAAGATTATCAAGATCATTCCGGCTTGATAAATGCTAAATATAAATTCTAATATTTGGTAATTTGAATAAATACCCTGTAACTGACCGGTTACAGGGTATTTTCTTTTTTGGGGTTCAAATCCCTCTAGTAGTATTTATATACAAAAATGGTGCCGGTTAAGGGATTTGTTATCTTGCTCATAAGCTCTGCTTTCAGCATTCGCTAACTCGCTTCGGTCACCGCCTTAGTAACGCTTGTTTCGCTTTGTTATCACTAGCTCACAAGCTAACAAAAGCGTAACCTACGTTGAAAAAAGCCAAGTACTTTTGGCTTTTTTCTTCCTCGCCGACCGCTGGTCGGGGGTTCAAATCCCTCTAGTAATATTTATATACAAAAATGGTGCCGGTTAAGGGATTTGAACCCCCGACCCACGCATTACGAATGCGTTGCTCTACCAACTGAGCTAAACCGGCACACAAAGTCTTTTTACAATATCAAAATCTATTTTTCAAGACTTTTTACAATTTTTATAAAATGTTCGCCTCGTTCCATAAAGTTTTTATAATAACCAAAACTTGGCGCTGTCGGAGAAAACAAAACTAACTTACCATTAATCTTACCTAATTCTTCATAAGCAAGTTTCACACCTTCTTCTAAACTGCTTGCCTCTATCAATTTAAAATCAGGACGTTTTACAAAACGGCGAATTGTATCTGCAATTTGCGGACCACACTGAAATAATGTTACAACAACTTTAACTTTAGGATTATGGTTAATAAATTCGGCATATTGCTGATAATCTTGATGATTCTCTATTCCGCCGGATATAATGGCCATATCATCATCAAAGCTTTGCATGCCTCCGATTGCTGCTTCCGGAGCGGTGGAAATGCTATCATTAACAAATAAAATGCCGTTAACCGTACCAACTTTTTGTAAGCGGTGTGGCAACGGTTCAAAATCAGCTAAAGTTTTAAGGGCTGCTCTAAAATCAATATCTAACGATTTGATTATACAAGCTACTCCGGCGAGATTATCCATATTATGATTACCGCTGATTTTAAGCTCATCTATGCTTAATAGTTTTTCTTCCTTCCAAAAAAGTTCTTTCCCTTCAGCATAAAAACCGTTTGCATCTCCATAATAAATTATGTTATGGCAAGACTTACAATAATCACGAAGCTGGGCATTATTTGCATTTACAATACAAATATCATCTCCATGTTGATTAGCGGATAAATGAATTTTATCCATGCAATAATTATTATGTCCGCCATGCCAATCCGTATGAACAGAAAATAAGTTAGTAAACATAACAATATGCGGAGAATTTGTTAAATCACTTGCCTGATAGCTGGAAAACTCACAAATAATATAGTCGTAACTTCCATCTATCAATTCTATCAAAGGCTTGCCGATATTTCCCCCCAGCGCAACATTATACCCTAACTTATGCAGCATGTGATACAACATACTTACGCTGGTACTTTTTCCTTTGGAGCCACTAATACCAATAACTTTAGTTTGCGGATGATTGTTTCTTATCTCGCTTAAAAATATATCTGAGCATGAAGTAATCTTAATACCGGCAGAACGGGCTTGTTTAATTTCCGGCTTATAAATACTAACTCCCGGAGAACGAATAATAACATCAGTTTGTGCTAAAATATCCGCCAGTTTATGAGAATCAGTTTCATCATTATAAGTAATAATATTATCGGTAATTTTATGTGTTTCCAGATATTCTTTAGCAGATCTTCCCTCAGCTCCCATTCCCCAAATCATAATATTTTTATTTTGCAATTCATTAATCAGCATTTTTTTTACCTTTCCTTTTGGAAGCATAGAACATATCCACGGTTTCTCCGGCAACCTGACTACCGGTATGAACAACAATTTGTTGGAATGGGATTTCTATTCCCTCCTCCGCAAAACGCTTATTTATCTCAAACCGCAAATCACTGGGGATAGTCCAGCCGCTCCAAATATCATTAGTATAGCAACGTAGCTCAAAATCTAAGCTGCTGGCACCAAAATCTTTAAAAATAACATAAGGCTCAGGTTTACGTAAGACTTTTTTATGATTACGCGCACATTCTAATAATATATCTCTAACCTTTTCAGTATCACAACCATAAGCGACACCAACACTTACTGCTTGACGCGACCAATTGTTGCCATGAGTAAGATTGGTTACAGTAGTAGATAATAAATCGGCATTAGGAATAATTAAGCTGGATTTTTTGAAAGTTTCCATTTCAGTTGAGCGAATATTAATTTGTTTAATACGTCCTTCTTCGCCATTAATAATTACCCAATCTCCTACTTTTACCGGACGCTCAAATAGTAAGATTATACCTGAAACAAAATTATTAACTACATTTTGCAAACCTAAACCAATACCAACAGATAAAGCACCGGCGACCAATGCTAAACTGGTTAAATTTCCGCCCATAATTATAATGGCAATAAGTGCAGATGCTACGTATCCTATAGAAGAAAAACCGGCAGCAAGTGAATGTCTTGTTCCTTCTTCCATCTCAATACGAGAGAGTAATCCGTTTTCCAATTTTTGACGAAGATATTTTACTAAACCGATTAAAATAAAAAATGCAAGAATACCAAAAATAATGGAAAGTAATGATATTTTGATGTCTCCGATCATAAATCCGGTAAATAATCTATATACAACTTTATATAATACTTCGGTCGGAACTCCCCAGATGGCAAGGAAAATAAACATACCGCTAATTACCAACAACGGGTCAATAAAAAATCCAAACCAAAAATCTAAACGACGTATTATTCCTCGTCTTACCCGAAAAGTTTTGAACCAAAATTTAAAAAATAATACTCTATGTAAAGCTTCTTTGACAAATTTTCTGATACCTATAAAGACCAGACCCAAAACTATAGACATTATGATTCTGTCACTAATAAACGAAGCCAAATATGGATAGCCAAACAGTGAAAGACCTAAAATACTTATGGCAACCAGTACAGAAATAAAACTCACTTTTAATGAAAAATTATTCTCTTCATCTTCTATAATTTCGGATTCACTTTCTGTAATCTCATCGCTTGTATTGACTGGAGCATCATCCCACAGCAGGCAGTGTAAAACCCAAACTATACAAAAAGCTTTGAGTGTAGCTCCAATACCTAACATTAGAGACATTAACTCTATAGGATAATTTAGGATCTCAACAACTTTCGTCAAAAATGATATGATTCCTATCATAAATACAGAAAGGTATAAGGCTAATGTAACTTTTTTGGCTTTATAAGTAGAAATGTTTATCAGGCGCCAGCGCTCATTATAAGGAGTAAATATTACTCTACAGCTTGCTTTTACGATAATGATAAATAAAGAATAATACAAAAAGCTACTTAGTATTTTACCAAAGTCATTATTTAATAAAAATTCACTATTTATTACCCAAAAAAGCAAGAAACCGATGATAAGAACCGGGATTACTCCATAAGCACACCACACCAAAAATGCAGCTATCAACTTGCGACCGAAACGCGGGTGTTCAATATCCGGCAGATAGCCATACTTACGCATTATGACTCTGCGTAAACCCCAACCAATCAAAGTCAAAAGAACTGCCGAAAATATGATTGTCATTAAACGATATTTTACGGCTTGTTCGCTATGGTCAGAAAGTTGTTGATACCAATTTAACGGAGATGTAATAACATCTGCCACCAGACCGAATAACATTTTAACCGAAGAGTACAAAACTTGCGGATAAATTAAAGGTTCACTAATTTCCAATAAATTTCCCCATAACTCCTGGTGACGCAAATTAAATATTTGGAGTTCAATTTCTTCAATTCGGGCAAGCAACAAATCTGCTTCAGACAAACGAGCACGCTCCTGAGCTAATTCTTGATTAAATTCTTTTCTTTTTTGCGCAATCAACGCAATCTCATTACCGTCTTCGGGTGCTACTCCTAAGGCTTCAAGTCTTTTTTCTACTTGCTGAATGGATTTTTCTATGTCTTGTCGGCTTCCTTCCAACTTTATGCGAGTTTCACGCAGATATAAAACATCATCATTAAGTTGTTTATGATTAACATTACGGTTCTGAATATTTTTATCAACTTTATTCAGTCTTTCGTTAATATCATTATATTTTAAGTCGGCACTGATTGCGTTAACGATATTTTCCGCATAAACATTTGCCGAACTAAATACAAGGTTCAAAAACACAAATAAAATTCCGACAATTCTCATAGTCGCATCTCCTATTTTGCGGTTATTTCCACAGTTTAATGATGTTTACAATATTGATAGCAGATACTCTTAAATTATCGGCCACACACCATAAACTGATACCGTTTTCAACACTACTATCTTGTCGCAAACGACTAATATAAACATTGTCTTCGCCTTGGACATCGGTAAGAGTTACATAACCGCCATCAGTTTGTTTATCAAAAACAACTATACCTTTAGTTTTTTGGAGCAATGACTTTGCTTCATCAACATCAAACTCTTTTTGGGTTTCTATATTGATATATTGAGCTTGTCCTAAAAAGGCAGGAATAATCGCACAATTAGCATGAGATTTTATGTTACCGCCAAAAACTTGTTTCACTTCCGTATTGAAGGCCCATTCAACGGAAGTTTCTTCTCCGATAAAGTCTCCGATATGCGGAATAACATTAAATGCAATTTGTTTATGAAAAACTGATTGATCATCAGCTAAGGTATCATTCATAAAAATCTTACGAGTTTGATTAAACAACTCATCCATTCCGGCACGACCGTAAAAATTTGTTGAAGCATAAACCGAAGCAACAACTCTTGTTATCTGATATTGTTTATGAATATTTTGCAAAGCCTGTAATAACGGCATAACCTCTGCCGAAGGAACAGAAACTACATCAGAAATTTTATCATTATTAAAACCTGACAATATCATCGGAATGTCAGGATTAGAAAGCATAGCTCCTGATGCATCAATAATCTTCACGCCATTTTTTTGTGCAATCGGAATATATTTTTTTGCCAATTCGGTCGTGGTGGCAAAAATCGCAACCTGAACAGAGTTAAAATCAAATTTATCTAAACTTAAAATATCTAAATCAGCATCTTCACCAAAGGAAATCATATTTCCCATTACCGAGCGTGGAGCTACTGCAAAAACATCTTGTGGCCGACATCCTTGCTCTGCTAACAAATTAATAACCTCTCGTCCTAATCCTTCTTCTACACCGATAACTGCAATTTTACGCATAAAAAAATCCTTTTCAAAATTAAAAAATTAATTGTATGCATAATATCATCATTATCACTAAAAAGACAAGTGTCATCAGATGATAGGGGATAAATTAGCGTATCTTAAATAAGGTAATCAAGTTAAAGAGTTTTATCTTTAACCTGTTATATACAGGCTTTATTTTTAACAAGGGCAATTTTATTCCCGATATATAAATCCACCCTTTTTGAGTGTTATATTCAAAAAGGCGGATAAAACTAAACAAATATATGCGGCGAATAAGAAACAAATCTTCTTTTATGCTTTGCTCTTTAGAACGCAAATGTTTAGCTTTTAGCCAAGCATTTATTTCAGGCTTGCTCCAAGATTCTTTCCACCAATGAATGGTATGACTTTCTGCTGTTAAGCAGCTATCGGAATATTTGACATGATACTCATAAGGATAAAACCATTTTTCCGGAAAAATCGTTATGTCAGATAAACGTATAATTTTATCATTTTTGCTTAGCTTACAATTATAATATTTTTCCAAAACCCAAGTGGCAATTTTGGGGATGGTATAAATCGGGTGTGTCCAAATATCTTCGGAATAAAAATCCAATACGTGTTTAATAAAAGCATTGTTTTTACGGCAACCGATTACCGCCAAATTAACACAATCAGAACTTTCCTTTCCGATAAATGCCGGTTCTGATAATATATCATCAAAACTTTGCTGAATACTGATATCTGTATCCAAATAAATTCCGCCATGTTGATACAAAACCTTACAACGAATATAATCCGCTGCATAAGCCCACATCTTTTTTTCATAAACCGTCTTGAACCATAAATTATCTTTTAGCTCATTTGCAAAATCAAAATACTGCTTTGATGTTTCATTTATTTCTACAATCTCATAGTCAGGCAGTTGCTGTTTCCACTGGTGGATTGCTTGCAACACATCTGCCGGAGCAGAAGACCCCAGCCAAACATAAAAAATTCGCTTTGGTATGTAATCAGACATTTTGTAATCTCCTCTGTTTTCTAGTTTAACGATATATAAACCATAAATACAACGAATAATTGCAACATATCAACAAAATTATCTAAGCTTAAACCTTGACAATATATGCCTTTTTAGTATTTAATAATGGCTCTGATTAACAGTTTTTAAGGAAAAATAAATGACAGCTCGTACATTGCAAGGATTTATGGAACTTTTGCCGGAAGAACAAATTGTTATGGAAAAAATGAAGTCCGTTATTGCTCATACCTACGAGTTGTTTGGTTTTGCGCCCTTAGATACTCCGGTTTTGGAACTGGCGGAAGTATTGTTATCTAAATCCGGCGGAGATACCGAAAAACAAATCTATGAGTTCAAAAAAGGCGATACCAATTTAGCAATGCGTTTTGATTTAACCGTGCCTTTGGCTAAATATGTGGCATTGTATAATAATAACCTTACATTCCCGTTTAAGCGCTATCAAATCGGGAAAGTGTATCGTGGAGAACGTCCGCAAAAAGGACGTTTTAGAGAATTTTATCAGTGTGATATTGATATTATTGATCGTGATGAGCTTAATATTGTTTATGATGCTGAAGTGTTAGCGGTTATATATACGGTATTTAATAAACTGGAATTGCCGGCATTCAAAATTTATATTAATAACCGAAAATTATTATCCGGATTTTTGGAGAGTTTGGATATTGCGGATAAAACCGTTGATGTGTTGCGTTTGGTTGATAAAATCAAAAAAATTCCTGAAGAAGCATTTCTTGGCGAGCTTAATGATATGGGGTTACCTCAGGAGAAAAACCGCAAACTGCTTGAGTTCATAAAAATCAACGGATTAAACAACGAAATTATAGCAAAACTTGAAAATTTAAATATCAGTAATGAAAATTTTGTATGCGGATTAGATGAACTAAAAACCGTAATTAATCAGGCTCACAACCTGGGAATTAATCCTAATAATATCCAAATTGATTTGAGTATTACTCGTGGATTGGATTATTATACAGGTACGGTTTATGAGACATTTTTTGATGATTATCCGCAATTCGGATCGGTTTGTTCCGGCGGAAGATATGACAATCTCTCCAGTGTATTTATGGATAAAAAATTCCCCGGGGTTGGAATCTCTATCGGTTTGACAAGATTATTTGACCAGCTTCGGGATAACGGATTACTGAAAATTGCAGGTTCTACTCCTAACAAGGTTTTGATTATAACACAGAATCCTGATTTTGCGGATAAGGCGATTAATTTAGCCGGAGAATTACGACGTAATGATATTCCGGCAGATGTAATGTTGCGTAATTGCAAATTCAAAAAGAAAATGGAATACGCCAATAAGATAAAAATCCCCTACTTGGTTATTATCGGAGAAGAAGAAATCCAAAATAATACATATACCATCAAAGATATGAATAGCGGAGAGCAACATACTGTTACGATAGATGAATTATTAGGATTAATAAAATAATCATTCCCCCTCATAGAAAAATCTATGAGGGGTTGTTTTTTATGAATTATTGGGGTCAGTAGATGTACATACGTTTCCGTAAGAAACATTAGTTGCTGTACTATCCCACTGAGAAGTTGGAGTAACTGCGGTATCAGCAAATATGCCACCATAATCACTTAGGTTAGAAGGTTTATTGGGAGACCCCTTGAGGTTATGATTACTTCTAAACATTCCAGGAGCTTTAGTTAATGTTGATGGAAAATAAGATGTTTCTATTGTTCCTATAAGATCTGATATATTAGATGTCCCACCAGGTTGAAAAAACATTCCAGATGCATCAACCAGTCCATTGGGAAGAGTTGGTAAGGTTGCTAATTTTGTATTATAAAACATACATTTTCCGTTAGTTAATTTTGCTGGTAGTCCTGATATTGATGAAACTGTTGATTTGTAAAACATATTTACGGCCTCTGTTATTTTAGTGTTTTCTAATCCTTTTACATCTTCAAGAGAGCTTGTTGATTGAAACATTCTGTATGCTATCTCAAGAGATGCAGGAAGTGTTATTGTCTTTATTGTTGAACTAGCAAACATATCAGTACCGTTTATTAGAGTTGATGGAAGATTAACAGTCTGGATGTTTGAACCTGCAAACATTTTTGTTCCATCTGTAACTTGTGTATTCTCAAATCCTGTTACTGTAAAGTTCGTTTTAAGATTAGAAAACATCTGTATTGCAGATTTTAAGCTTGATGGCAATTTTGCTATTCCGCTGATACTAGATTTGGAAAACATATAATTACCTATTTCCAGTCCTTCCGGTAGTTTAGGAAAAGCAGAAGATAATTTTGAACAGCTGTTTAACATATTTGTTCCATCTTTTAAACTTATTGGTAGTGGAGGAACAATACCAACTGTATTTGCATCACAAATGTTGCTCATCTTGGTAATTCCACTCTTATCAAGCTTTATTAAGTTTTTTGTAGTTCCTCCGCTATTTATTCCACCATAATAAGTAAAATCTCCACTTAAGGTAACAGTATAATCTCCAGCGTTTGTATAGCTGCAAGATACAGTACTTGTAGAATCTGTTCCTGCTGATGAAATAATTCCATTTCCGCAATCGGCATAAATATTGCCTTCACCAAAATTAAATTTTACTGTTCCTGCTGTTGTCACATTAATTGTAATAACAATAGCATCCCCTAGCTCATTATTAGGATCGTTGGGATTGTACTCATCTCCACTACCGCCACCGGAGCTATCACTTCCTCCGCTCAAACACGCAACTTGACTGACATCAAACGGGCAACGCAATACTTTTGCCGTTCCGCAATCTGCCTCCGCTGAGGTATAGCCTAATTGACTGCAACTCGGTTGCAATATACATGTACTGTCTTGTGCTAATGCCGTAGTCGCTAACAACACAAACGGACTTAATATCGCTAATTTTTTCATCTTCTCTCTCCTTTGTTTTTCTATTACCTCAACTACACCCACACCAATAAGCTCGCGGATTGTAATAACCACGCGGACACCCACCGCCACATTCCTCACACCAGTAATTGTTCACATCATAATACCCTAGCGCACAACCGATTGCCTTGTAGTGCGGGGTGCTGTCCTCACAACTCAAATAACAAATATCTTCTTCATCATAGATAAACGCCGGACTCTGCTCTGCTACATAGCCCTCACTTATACA
>JAFTII010000021.1 GCA_017457005.1 Alphaproteobacteria bacterium
CCAAATGTCAAAAATGTTATGCGGATAATTGTCGTAATCGTGTTGATAATAGTACAGATTTAGGTTGTGATACTTATTGGTCTGATTGCTCAACTAAGTGTGAAGTCGGAAAGACCTGTGTACCAACCGACTGTTCGGCTTTTACACTGACTTCAATTCCTGCCAACGCCTCATCGTATGATACTTGTAAGAAAGGTTGTGGCGACAATACCGTTTATTATAAAGCAACATATTGTACTTTAGGTTATTTACCGATTAACGGTGTGTGTGAATTAGGAGATTATTGTTATAATGTCGTTGACGATGCTGATGGTATATATTTTATTGCCGATGGTGAACAATTAGTAGTTGATTGGGGCGATGGCACAATCTCATCAGGAACAGGAAATTTGTATCCCAATTATGCAACACCTAGTGTCAACACGCCATCTTATAGCATTACAGTCAAAGGTAACGGTTTAAATATCGGAGATCTTGACGGAAGCATAAACGTAACAGAATGTCCGCATGAAGAATTATGTGATTTTACCGATTACCCGCTTGAGACATGTCCGGCAAACGGAAATTGTACCGAATATGCTTGTGTAACAGTTATCAGGTATAGATTGGATTCCTGCAAAACCGGTTATACAAAAAGTGGCAATAGTTGTGTGGCAAGTTCTTGTGCCAGCGGATATGCCATAGCTGCAGCTGAGTGCGGTTCATCTTTCAGCAACGGTTCTTGGACACTCGGAACAAGTTATAGTGGTTATTCCGGTAGCAGTAAATGCTATAAATGTACCAGAACTTGTAATAGCGGTTATCAATTGAGCGGAACAACCTGTATTATAGGTAAGAGTTGTATCTTCGTATGTGATGAAAATGCTGATTTGAAAATGGGAGCTGGTACAGTTGGTGCCATCATTGACTGGGGTGATGGTAGTACGACAACCGTTACTACAGCAAATTCGCTCATCAGCCATGATTATGCAACGGTCGGATGTTATAAAGTTTCTGTAAATGGTGGACAACCGATAATAGATGCCGGATCCGGTAATGATATTATAGCATTTGCTGAAAATTGTGATTATGGTAATATGGAAAGTTTAAATCTTTATAATAGTGCATATATCGCTTTTGACGGAGACGGTATCTTAGTAGTTGACTGGGGCGATGGAACATTTTCTGAAGGTGTTAACTTTATAGACCATACATACGCTGTAAAAGGCGATTATGCGCTAAAAATATTCGGAGTAGTGACAGGAATAAGTGGGTTGGATAGTGATGGTACTGTAGAAATGTAGTAAAGTTCACTAGCAACAGAAACCAACTCCTCTAAACATTGTTTAGGGGAGTTAGTTTATTATTTATCTGTTTTGGGAGCAAAAATATTTTTGGCACG
This sequence comes from Alphaproteobacteria bacterium, assembly GCA_017457005.1. Lineage (GTDB taxonomy): Bacteria > Pseudomonadota > Alphaproteobacteria > RF32 > CAG-239 > CAZU01. The sequence continues at coordinate 1,382 of JAFTII010000021.1, forward strand.
ATCTAATATCGTATCATCCTTAGCCAGTTCAGAAAAAACATGAGACGGTGCTAAAGGTATCGGGTCGGTAGGGGTAACCGCTTTATAGCCGACATCTTGCCTGAATGAAATATGCTTAAAGGTAAATAAAACAAAGAAACCGCTAACAACAGACAAAGATATAAGAAAAAATATTGACCCCCAATATTGCATCAAAAATGATATGGCTACCGGCCCAACAATCATACCGATACTTTGCAACATCAGGAGCATTCCGCTCGCTTCCAGACGCACACTATCATCAATCTGATCATTTACGTGAGATACGCATATCGGATACAAAATAAATGTTCCGCTACCCAATAAAAGTGCTGCCGGAATCAACTCGCCAATGCTTCCGGAAATAAAAATATGCATCCAAGGCAAAATAAGGAAAACACCACCACTAGTCCACATCATCACAAAACGGCGATCAAACTTATCTGAAAGTCTGCCAATCGGAAACTGTGCTAACATTCCGCCTAAAATAGAAAAAAACATAAATAAGGATACATTATATAAAGATAAGCCGCAACTTTGGGCATAGATAGCACCTAAGGTATAAACTCCGCCAACCATAATACCGCTGATTATACAACCGACAACACCTACCGGAGAGGTCTTATATAATGATATCAGCGACATTTGTTTGTGTTTGCTGACATCCGGTGACGGCAGAGCGGTAAGAGATATCGGAACTAAGGCAATAGAATATAAAATAGATACAATGACAAACAGCACAAAGCCTAAGTCATCAGGAATATTAAGCATTAGTTGACCGGAAGCGGCTCCCAAATATGAGGTTATCATGTAGAGAGACATTATCAGACCGCGATTTTGGTTGTTTGCTCTGGTATTCAGCCAACTCTCCAAACAAACAAATGCAGACGCCATACAATATCCTTCAAGCAGGCGCAAAATTCCCCAATACCACACATTAAACCATAACGGATGCATAAGGACCAGTGCCGACATTATGGACACATAAGCGGAAAAAGCCCTGATGTGTCCGGCTTTGTTGATTACTTTATAAGAACTGGCAGTGGCAAAAATATACCCGACATAGTACATTGATAAAATCAGACCGGAATAAAAAGTAGGAACTTCTGCTTCGTTTAAGTCTATTGCTAAAACAGAGTTTAACAAACCATACGCACCACTGACAAATAAGGTTCCGCCAAAAAATGCCGTTAATGGTGATATTAATGCCTTGAGAGATGCCAGTTTATTAAGCATATATACCTCTATTGTTATTTTTTTAACATTGCCTCCGGAGCTTCTATACCCATCAGATAAAGATTAAGTTTGAGAATATCTCTAACCAATTTGGCAAGTCTTAATCTGGAAGCCGATTTTGCTTTATCAGTTTCACTCATTATCGGCGAAGCATTGTAAAAACTTGAAAATACTTGTGCCAAATTATAGGTATATTCAGAAATTACGCTCGGTTCTTTTTCAGCCTCTGCACGGGAAATTACCGCATTTAACTGGGCAATTTTCAGCGCCAAATCACGTTCTTCTTTATTAGTGATGATGACCTTATCAGGCGAAATTTCTGATTTGCGCAAAATAGAGTTAATACGTGCTATCGCATATTGAATATAAGGACCGGTTTTGCCCTCAAATTTGGCAAAATCATCCAGCTCAAAAATATAGCCAGATGCGGTGTTGTTTTTGAGGTCTTGAAATTTTATGGCTCCGATAGCGATTTGCTCTGCCATTTTTGTAATATCTTCAGAACTATATCCTTCCGCTGTTTCGGGCAATGATTCTTTAACTTTATCAAGTGAAAGCTTGATTAAATCTTCTAAATTCATAACTCCGCCATCACGGGTTTTGAAGGGTTTGCCATCTGCTCCGTTAACTGTTCCAAAGCCGATATGCTTAAATTTGACATTGGGTGCTAAACCTAATTTTTCGGCAACTTCAAAAACTTGCTCAAAGTGTAATGATTGGCGTTTATCTACAACATAAATAATTTCTTGCGCCTGTAAATCATCGTATCTCATTTTTATGGTGGCGATGTCTGTTAACTGATAACCAAAACCACCGTCGCTTTTTACTAAAATTACCGGAGGTTTGGATTCATCTGCAAGACGGACAATGGTTGCTCCGGCATCAACTTCGGATATACCCTGCTCTTTTGCAAGTTTGACAACTTCACCACAAGTTTGGTGCGCATCACTTTCTCCCAGCCACAAGTCAAAATTGGCATCCAAGACCTGATAGTTCTGCTTGATAGCATTTACAGATTCTTGACGCACGTGTTGCCATGCTTTGTAATATTCCGGATTTCCATTTTGCAATTCGGCAGTTATTTGGCGAGCCTTTTCTTTAGCGCTCTCATCCTCTTTGCAACGAATGTTTGCTTTCTTATAAAAAGCAGAAATTTCTTCTATATTGTAGGTTTGAGTTTTGGATAAATCTCCGTCTTGCAAAATGATTTCAGAGAAAATCATTCCCATCTGTGTTCCCCAATCACCTAAGTGAACATCAGAAATCACATCGTGGCCGGCAAAAAGTTCTATCCTGCGGACAGCCTCGCCGATAACCGCAGAGCGCAAATGTCCGACATGAAGTGCCTTTGCAACATTAGGACCGCCAAAGTCCATAACGATTTTGTGCGGATTTGCCGTTTTGGCTACGCCAAAGCGTTCATCATTAGCAATTACATCCATATTTTGAGCAATAAAGTCATCAGAAAGAGTAATGTTTATAAACCCCGGACCATCTACAGAAACTTTACTTAAATCTGCATCTTTTTCAAGCTCTGAAGCAATTTGAGAAGCAATTTCTCGGGGATTCTTTTTTGCAGACTTTGCCAATGCAAAGCACCATTGCATTGAAAATCACTCAAATCCGGGCGGTCAGATACTTTGACAAATGCAAATTTAGAATCTAATGACAGGCTATTAAATATATTAACAAGTTTTTGGTTTAATAAACACTCTAATGATAATGACATTGTTTTTCCTTATTTATTTTTTACATTCAAAATAAAAATGGTTAGGTACCAATATACGGCAAGTGAATATAGTTTGTTTTATCGGAACGGCGTGAGTACCGGTTTTTTCTTTAATACAAACATCATCTGCCATTTTTTTTACATCCTTATACGGTGTGTATAAAGAGTTGTAACATATTGCAGGCTTTTGAGGAGTTGATTTGCCAACATAAAGATTTGCGATATTTCTTGCACCGGCTTCTCTTCTGCGATCAACAAAAGGACGAAATTGTGAGCAAGAAGCAAGAACACATACCAGCAATATGATATTTATAATTTTATGACTGGACAATTAAAAAAACTCCGTTAGATTAAAAGTAATTTATCAACACTATAAACAAAGTACTATAAAATGCAAGAAAACAAATATATCGGTGATGAAAAAATGGCTAAAATGTTGGACCACTATAGTTGTCCGACACCTTTGGAAATCGTTAAAATGCGCTTTGCCGGTGCAATTTGCAGTCCTAATATGGAATTGTGTCCGACAGATGTTATATCTTCTTTTTGGCCGAACGGACAAGCTCCTCGTTTGCAAACTAAAGATGAAGCTGATTTGTTTTTTAAATTTTTTATGGGGCTTTGGGATGACATCTTTAATGATGTAAAAAATAATAAAGTCAAATTGATGAAGCTGAATATAAAAGACCTGAAAATCTATTCACAATGTCGGTTTGCAGAAGTTGAACAAGGCTTTGTTGAAGGATTTTGGGGCGGAAAACAAGATATGAAGTTACCTGCTTATTTGGCAGAAATAATTGATTCTCTTTCTGATTTGGCCGGTGTTTATAAAAGTTTGGAACAAAAACTTTGTAAAGGCGATAGTGATAAAGATGAAATCGCAAACGCCCTAAAATCAGCTGATAAAATGGTTGAAAAAACAATAACCTTTATTATTGAAAATTCCGTACTTCCGCGTATTGAAAGCCTGCAACGGAAAGTTAATTAGTTTCTAAAAAGCGATTAATGGAAAAGTCCGCATAATGCGGACTTTTTTGTTATCAGACAATTGTTATACTTTTGCAAAAACTGTTTACATTTAACATTATAATGTTCACAATAACATATATAATATGTCTGTAGCCGGACATAGTTTTTGCTCCTGTAAATCAATTGGCTGATTTTAGGATAATTTTGTTTTGTGCAAATGTCAAACATTTATTAACATAGATAGACAAACTTATACAATATAAAAACCCCCTCAAACTTAATTGAAGGGGTTTTGAAGTTGTAAAAAAGATTATCTTTTTATTTCTTCCAGTTCTACGGTATCTGTTTTTCCGGACGAAGCATCAACATTAACAACCTTGATACTAAAGTTTTTGTACCCTTTAGGAAGCAAATAGCTTCTTACCGCCACTGCACGATTTAAGCTCAAGCGCTTGCGCTTAAACGTATCAACACCGTCATCAAGATTATACGCATAAATAGCGATTTTGTTTGATAAAGCATCTTCAAAAGAAGCTATTGCCGCATCAATTTGTTGTTGTTGTTCAGGTGTCAACTCATCAACTTCAGGCAAAAATGTGAGTTTGGTAACAGCTTGAGAATTTGTAACCGTTACATTTTCATCCAATAACAATTCCGCATTTTTTTCCGGAATTTGTTCTGTAACTTGTGAGGAAGCCACATCTGCAACCGGAGCAATATTGCCGACAGTATCAGGATTTGAAGTTGCAGAAACAGTATCAGTTACATTTTCCGGAGCAATATCTTCTTGTTTGGAGAGAATCGGCTCAACATCAACAACTTCTACCTTTTCAACACTCTCTATATATGGGATTTGCGGTTGTTCGGTACTTTCTTGAGGCTTTTTATCTTCAATAATTTTTTTAGGAGTTTCTTCTTTTATTTTTTGGACAACCTTTACTTTAGGGGCTGTTTTACTTTTGGCCTTTATTCTCTTTTTGATCGGAGCGGCTTTTTTTACAATCGGAAACAACGGCCCTTGCGGTGCTGAAATATTTTGCGGTGCTGCACTTAATCCGTCAAGAACCGACAAATTTACAAAAATGTCATCATCTGCCTTGGCGCTATTCAGCAAACAAATTACGCACACAGTCATTGTTATTAAAGTTTGTCTGAAAACATTGCTCATAAGAGTACTCCTACAAAATTTATTATATATGCAATGCCTTATATAGCTTGGGTGCTAGTTCCGCATTGCCGGCAATAATATTTCCACTTTCAAGAACGGCTGATTGATTATCTGTACGAATATCTTGTTGATTATATTCATAGGTATAACCTCCGGCTTCTTTAACCAATAATAATCCGGCAGCGTATTCGCTCAACCGGTTATCCTGACAGAATAAACCATCTAATTTGCCGGATGCCAACATCGCCATATCTAAGCTTAATGCTCCATTATTACGTAAACCGGCAACTTCAATGGCAGAATCGCAGTTTTTGACACCGATTAAAGCGTTTTTCAGATCTTTACGACCGGAAACTCTTAAACGTTCGTGATTACGGTATCCTTCTTTAAAAGCACCACGACCTTTTTCTGCAAAATACAAATCAGATGTGGCCGGATTGTAAATAACGGCAGCTACGACCTGATTGTTTTCAACGATGGCTGCAGATACGGAAAAATACGGTATTCCGTGCATAAAATTCAGTTTACCGTCTAACGCATTAATAACAAAGAAATTGCCTTTAGGCAGTTTATCTTTATTATCAGCAAACGTATAATCAGGATGGTGTTTTTGGAGTTCAACTCGCAGAATTTTGCTTACACGCTCTTCTGCTGCTTTAGAAAACTCCAAATGCCCGCGAACAGATGTTTGAAGTTGTTCAATTTCATTGAAATCACGGGTTAATGTGTTGCCGGCTTTTTTTACGGCAGATATTAATGTGTTTAATCCTAGTGATATATAAGACATTATTTGGCTCTTTCTACATAAGATGCATCCGCGGTGGCAACAACTATTTTATCTCCTGTTCCTACAAATGGAGGAACGGCAGTACGAACACCATTGTCTAAAATTGCCGGTTTGTATGATGATGATACTGTTTGTCCTTTTATTACCGGCTCGGTTTCAGTAACAGTGCAGATTACCTGTAACGGCAACTCTATAGAGATAGGACGTCCTTCAATTACACTGGCTTTTACTTCCATACCATCAGTCATAAACGGACGAGAATCGCCTAAAATATCCGCAGGCATGGTAAATTGCTCAAAAGTTTCACTTTCCATAAAGTTAAGACCATTAGAATCTTCAAACAAAAATTGGCAGTCTTTAGTCTCTACCATCATTTTCTCTACCATGTCTTCTGTACGAAAGCGCTCATTAGTCTTGGTACCTTCTTCAACAGATTTCATCTCAACCTGCATAAAAGCTCCGCCTTTACCGGGTTTTACAAAATTAGTTTTAGTAACAGTCCATGGTTTGTTTTTATATTCAATAACCCAACCTATACGAATGGAACCAGCTTGTTGTTTCATTTTCTTTTCTCCTTAAATTCATCAGTTTACAGGCAAATTAATATAATCTTTCCCTTTTAGCAACTAAAATCATTATAATCTTGCGAATTTATTATCACAAAATCAACATTCAACTCTTTTGCATCTACACTTTCTATTGATAAATCAGCCGCAGACTGAATGAGAAACAACTCATTATACCAATCTATAACGTCATGTGCAGCAATTAAATTCTCTCTGGTAACTCTAAAGGCTACAAACTCAGGCTCAGTCTCTGAAGCAAGCATTGCCTCATGTCGGCTAGGCTCTATAATTGTTCCTAATATTTTTTTATTACCGATTTTTTCTCTGATAGGACGTATTTGTGTTTTAATCGGCAAAGAAGAATCGACATCAACAACACATCCGTCAGCAATTGCATTAGTAGTATTAAGCATTAGAACAGGTTTGCCGATTGCAGTCGCTTCCGCAACCTTATCCAACGGAACATCTTGATTTATCAAATAACAACAAATCTTATCAGAATCATAAATTTTATCTGCGGAACTGTTAATTTTGAGGATAATCTGTGGCATGCTCTTGTAAAACCCGTATAGTTGTTTATTATGCCCTAATAATACGTGAATATTTTTAAATTAGAAAGAGAAATTTACTATGGATAACAAAATTTTTCAATTTCCCGAAACGATAAAAGCCTTAGCTGAGCTTAGTGCGGATATTGTAAAATTGACATCAAACTTTAAAATTGAAAAAGATTCAATGACCGTAGCACAAAAAAAATGTGTTGAAGAGCTAAACATTAAAAACTCAAAGCTCTGCAATTTGCAAAATACTTCTTCCGGTATCATAAGTAATTTAGACAATTTAATTTCTCAATTAGATAATATGTTGGAAAAAAATGGCTCAAGTAACAATAACAATTAATTCTCGCGAATATGCCGTTGCCTGTGAAGACGGACAAGAATTGCGAATCATTCAATTGGCAAATATTTTGGATGAAAAAGCTAAAGCATTAACAGGTGGAAGTACACAAATAAATGAAGCCATGCTTTTGGCAATGGTGGGGTTGGTTCTTGCAGATGAACTTACCGAACTTAAGAAAAATGCTCCGTCTGGCGCGCATTTGCCGGAAGTTAATATTAGCGAAAAAATGGCAGAAGCAGATAAAAAATTGGCCGAAGAAATAAAAACTTTGCAAAAAAAGTTGAATCTTCTTGCATCTGAATTAAATTTATTATAGCCTATTGGCATAATGAGACTGCGTAGTTCGTATTTCCGCAGATCTTCCGAGCCAACATTATATTTTAGGGAGCTGTTCCTGAATAAATCGTGGTTTATTTATACGGCACCCACTTGGTCATAAGCGGTTCGTCAAGAATGTATCCATACGGCTAAATGGTTTCTAAAATTAACTTAACCCTGTTGTCTCACAACGGGGTTTCTTTTTTAAGGAACTAAGTTTGAAAATTATATACATCGGCGATATTGTTGCCAGATCAGGAAGAGAAGCCTTATATAAAAACATATCAAGGCTTAAAGAAGTTTATAAATTTGACATTTTGATTGTCAATACCGATAATGCCGCTCACGGCTTTGGAGTTACACCCGGAATTTGCAGAGATATGCTTGAAAAAGGTGTGGGAGCAATAATCACCGGAGATCATGTATGGAATCAGCGGGAAATTATCCCATTTTTGGATGAATGCAAAAAAATTGTACGTCCTCTTAATTATCCCAACAAACTTGCCGGTGTAGGGGCGCGAGAAATTGAACTGCCAAACGGTAAAACTATTTTAGTTACAGAAGTTGTGGGGCGTTTGTTTATGGAAGCGGTTGATTGTCCGGCACAAGCAATGGACAACCTCCTGAAAAACTATAATTTAGGAAAAAATATTGATGCAATTTTTGTGGATATTCATGCAGAAGCAACTGCCGAAAAAATTGCGTTCGGACATTATCTTGACGGAAGAGTATCTGCCGTTATCGGCTCTCATACCCATGTGCCGACATCTGATATGACTATTTTACCTCATGGTACCGCATATCAAACTGATGCCGGTATGTGTGGAGACTATAGCGGTGTTATCGGGTTTGAAATACAGGCTCCGATTGACAGGTTGTGTCGCAGATATACCGGTAGCAAGTTATCACCGCTCAAAGGCGAAGGTACAGTTTTCGGAACTTTTATTGAAACAGATGATAGAACCGGTTTAGCCGTAAAGATTGAGCAAATATGTATCAGACCTAATGATAATTAGCGCTGATATGAGGCATCAATTATACGTTGGCGACGTAATTCATCAAGATCATAATTTGCTTTAAGGTTAAGTTGCGGTGCAATTGCAGATATTATTTTAGATGCAACGGGAACGCTGTTCCATCCTGCAGTTACAAACCCCCAAGTCTCTTTAAGAGCTTTAGGCTCGTCCATCATTACAATCAGAGCATATTTGGGATCTGAAATCGGAAAAGCAGAAACAAACGTTGTGCGAACTTTTTTATCTATATATTTACCGTTTTCAGAAATCTTATTGGCGGTTCCGGTCTTTCCCCCAACTTCATAACCCTTTACATTTGCACCTTTACCGGATCCGTCAGTTACCACTAAACGCATTAACTTACGCATGGATTTAGATGTGTTGAATGAAATTACCCGATATCCGTCTTTTCCTTTAGGGCTACCCTTTAACAATGACGGACTATGATAAATACCGCCGTTTACCATAGCAGAATAACCTGAAATCACATGAAGAGGAGAAACTGCAACACCATATCCGTATGCAACACTTGCTACCGTACCCTCGCCCCATTTTCCGGGAACAAGCGGATAACCTTGCTCAGCTACCTCAATATCAAGCTTATCAAAAAAGCCTAACTTCTCAAGGAAATTACGTTGTTCTACTCCTCCGACTTTGAGCGCCATGCGTGCTGAGCCGATATTTGATGAATAAACTAAAATTTCAGGAACAGACAACCAACGATTTTCTCCGCGATAATCTCTGATTGTATTATATTTTAACTTTAACGGTTCCGTAGCATCAAAACGGTCAGACACTTTTACTTTGCCACTCTCTAAAGACATTGCGGTATTAAAAATTTTTAATACCGAACCCGGCTCATATACACCCTTGGTTGCCATATTAAACATTGCGCGCTCATTTTTAGTACGATTAAGATTAGGATCATAATCAGGCAAAGAGACCATTGATATAACTTCAGAAGTATTTACATCCATTAAAATAGCCATCGCGCCCAAGGCTTTGTATTTCTTCATGCCTTCCATAAGGTGCAAACGAATAGTGTCCTGAACACTCACATCAACAGAAAGTTGCAAAGAGATATTTGAACTGGTTAATCTGTCATTAAGTGCCTTTTCCAGACCGGAAATGCCTTCATTATCAATATTGGTTTTGCCAATGATATGAGCAAATAAATTTTTATGCGGATATACTCTTTTTTCTCCGTTCTCAAAATCAAGTCCGGGAATGCCAAGATAATTTATTTGATATTGTTGTGAAGGGGTAAGGTTTCTTTTTAAATATACAAATTTACTCTTACTATGGAGCTTTTTCAGAATATCTTCAGCTTTCAGTTCAGGTAATATTTTCGCTAATTCGTTTGCCGCTTTTTCCGGATTTAGAACCTTATGCGGCTTAGCATAAAGATTTACCGTAGGCAAAGAAGTGGCAATTATTGTGCCATTACGATCAATAATATCGGCACGCCGAATCGGATTTTGAATATTACTGACTTTATGACTGTTTTCTTCGTTCCTGATGCCTGATAACACGCATAAGTTGAACAACTTTACCGCAATAAGCAAATATACCGCACAAAAACCGGCGATGGCGATACCCATACGATTCCGACACACAGAGAGCGGATCGTTATCTCTGCCCATACTGCCCCGATGAAATGATAGAGTTCTATCTACTTTTATTTCTTCACCGGGAAGATACACCCTGTTTTTGTTTTTGGAAAAATACTTTCCTAACATTTTGCTTCTTGCCTATATTATTCTAACTAACGGCGAGCACCGGTCAATTTTCTGATTTCCCGATTATGTTCGGCGTAATTAAAAATGTTTTTCTTTGCAGCGATTTTTCGCGAATCGCTCTTTTCATGATTAAATGGTAACTCAGAATAGTTAATAATTTGTTCAGCTTGAATCGGATTTAGGGAAATATGTTTAGCAGCTAAAGCTCGCAACCTTGCCGGATTATTCAAATGAGACCACTCTGCCTTAAGAACATGAATATTTTTTATATCATCTTGGATATTGCGGTTAATAGTATTAAGCTCTTTCTCCAGCTTTTGAACATTATTCTTAAACGCTAATGACCCAAAACAAATTACGGCTGTAAAAGCAATCCATAATGAGCAAACGGCAAACTTAATGACATTCATTAACATTCCCCTTATTATTTTTTTTGATGGCATAACGCAATTTAGCCGAACGAGAACGAGGATTAACTTTTATCTCCGCTTCTGACGGCAAAATAACTTTAGAACAATAGCCAAATATCATATTATCTTCTAAATCTTGAGGTTTTGCATATTTAGATATATGACGTGTTTTGCTACTATTATTTTTAAGGTAATCTTTGACAATTCTATCTTCAAGAGAGTGGAAATCCACAACCACCAAATGGCCTTCCGGTCTCAAACGCCGGGTAGCTCCGCACAAACCTCTTTGCAGTTCCCCAAGCTCATCATTAACAACTATTCGTAAAGCTTGAAATGTTCGTGTTGCCGGATGAATTCCTTTAGGGGTACGGTGTAATACCGCAGATATTATATCTGCTAATTCTTTAGTGGTGTTGATGGGTTTATTTTTACGGTATTCAACTATTTTTTTGGCAATTTGACGAGATTTTTTTTCTTCCCCATACTTATATATAATATCGGCCAGTTCGCTCTCAGTACAATTATTAACCAAATCTGCGGCGGTTGTACCGGTCTTAGACATTCTCATATCTAAAGAAGCTTCTTTAGAGAATGAAAAGCCTCTTTCTCCTTCATCAAGTTGCATTGATGAAACACCAATATCAAATACAGCGCCGTCAATATTTTCGGTTATTAAATCAGCAAAATCGCCAAATTGTCCGGCACGAAACTCAAATCTATTACCATATTTATTTTTTAACTCTTGCGAACGCGGCAAAACATCAGGATCTCTGTCTAAAGCAATGACTTTACAATCTGCTTGGCGCAATATTGCTTCAGAATACCCGCCGTTTCCGAATGTGGCATCAACATAAATACCGCCATCTTTCGGCGCAAGCGCACTTAACACCTCCGGCAACATTACGGGAAAATGCTTCTGATAATCAGGATTCAACTTTACTCTCCCTTATACTGGGTCTGTTTTTCATTGCTTCTGCTCTAAGTTTTTGTTCTTCCTTCTCCCAATTCTCAGGATTCCAAATCTGAAACTTGCGTCCTTTACCCACAAAAACAGCGCCATTGCTTATCTCTGCGTGCTTAAGCAATTTCTCGGACAACATAATTCTACCGGTAGAATCAAATGTATAGCGTTTAGCATCACCAAACACCAACTTACTTATCGCATCTTGCTTTTCAGAAAAGAAATCCAAACTATCTTCAATTTGGGTTGCCAGATTCTCCAACAGGTCTTCCAAACACCCTTCAATACATGGCTCAGTAAGACTCCGGTAGCACACAATTTCCGCTCCGCTGTCTTTAACAATTGCGCGATAATCTGCAGGTAAGGATACACGCCCTTTGGCGTCAACCTTATTCAGAACAGTATCCATAAACAAAAATGTTTTACGCAATTGTCGGATTCCCTACCATTAATTTATCATATCTATGGTATAACACGGGATTTTATGGGAATCAATGGGATTTTTTAGTAATTCATTAACTGTTCATGTTTTGTTCTATAAATATCTAAGTTTTAAACTCGCCAGCCATTGTCCACGTTCAAAAAAATAAAAAAATAAAAATTGGGGATATTTTTATATAAAAAAAAGACCCCTGAAATTCAGAGGTCTAAAAACAACAAATTGTTTTATTTACGAGATAAACTGGCCATTCTCATCACACTCTTTGTAAGTGTCAAAGAACTCCTGACGTGCGATACCGTAGATATCATCAAGGCAAGTAACATTGATAAAGCCACCGGCATTTATTGACTGTTCTTCGCCCCACGAACATACAAAAGATAAATCTTCTGCAGTCTCCAAGAACTTCTGAACACCACCGGTAGGTTTGTACCAACCCTTACCAACTTCAGGAGCCGGCTCATACTTCTTAGAAAACTTATCTGCACCAACGACATATTTCTCGCCACCGGGGTTAGTAACAATCCAGTCGCCACATTTAGCAACATTGGTTGTTTCCTGCTTACCATTGGCTAAAACTGTTACAATCGGAGTTTCCTCTGTTGCCTGCTCAGCCTGCACACGTGCAAACTTTGCATAAGTTTTAACGTTTGCTCCGTTAGCAATTACGCTCTCTACGAAGTTTCTCATCTCAGCTTTGTTCATTGTCTTCATAATAAAAAATTTTAGATTGTTAATTAATTGTTTGCTACTGGTATAAAGTTTGTATTACTCAATATTTTCACAAAACAATGAGACAAACTCATTAATTTATTATGAAAACTTATTTAGAATAATACAATATAATTCTTACTGAACAGTTTTAGAATACCACAAGTTAAGGATTGAGTCAACACTAAATCAAATATCAGTTACAAATTTGACAAATTTTTGCGCAACTCAGCAAACAATCTTCTTGCATTAAATGCTGTAAATGATATGCTATGTCTCAAGGCAGCCGGATAGCTGCGCTTTGGCACAGACTAAAGTGAGGAAAGTCCGGGCTTCAGGGGGACAAGACACCAGATAACGTCTGGCTGGGGAAACTCAAGGGAAAGTGCCACAGAAAATAAACCGCCAAAATTTATTTTGGTAAGGATGAAAAGGTAAGGTAAGAGCTTACCGCAAAATTGGTAACAATTTTGGCATGGCAAACCCTGTTTGAAGCAAGACCAAGTTAGGAGGGCGCAAGTGCTTTAGCATACTGCGTTATACGGGATGTTCTCCTTCCGCTCCAGAGGTAGGTCGCGATGAGCTGATTAGTGATAATCTGCCAAGATGAATAGCTATCATCCTGTTTACAGGACACAGAACCCGGCTTATAGGCTGCCTTATGAAATTATATAATATTAGAGGATTGAAATGCAGCATACAATTGCTCAGGAAACAGTTATTAAAGGAATTGGCTTGCATTCCGGCTGTGAAAGCGTTTTAACAATCAAACCGGCTCCGGAAAACTTCGGAATCGTATTTAAAAGAATTGATATAAAAGAAACTCCGGAAATTAAAGCTATTTATTCCAATGTAACAGACACACAAAACTGTACTTGTTTGAGTGACGGTAACGGAAATATTGTCTCTACCATAGAGCATCTTATGGCAGCGTTGGCAATGTTGGAAATTGACAACGTATTAATTGAAATTAATAATCCGGAAGTGCCGATTATGGACGGTTCGGCTTTGCCTTTTTATAAAGCACTAATGCAAACCGGAACAGTCCGACAAGAGGCTCCCAGAAAAATATTGCGTATTAAGAAAAATGTAATGTTTGCAGATGCAAAAGGCGCTAAAGTAGAGCTTTTGCCCAATGAAAGTTTTAAGGTATTTTTTGAGATTGAGTTCCCTTCTAAAATTGTAGGTCAGCAAAAATTTTGTAATAATATAACGCCGAATATTTTTGAAAAGGAAATAGCTCCTTGCCGTACTTTTTGTGAAAAATATCAGGTTGATTACTTAAAATCTATCGGTCTCATAAAAGGCGGAAGTCTTGATAACGCCGTTGTGCTTGACGGGGAAAACATATTAAACAAGAGCGGTTTCAGAATAAAAAATGAATGCGTAAACCACAAAGTAGCAGATGCAATAGGAGATATGTATTCTTCCGGTTTCCAAATTTTAGGAGAATTACGAGCTTCAAAAAGCGGTCATTATCATAATAACCAAATTTTAAGAACATTGTTTGATAATTCCGATAATTATGAAATTATAGAAAGATAAGATATGAAAAATTACTTTATGATATTTGCTTGTTGTTTGGCTATCGGTGCTTGTTCGGCAACAGATAAAGAATTTAATCCTACCGCAGAAAATTTGTATAATCGCGGATATAAAGAGCTTGAAAAAACAGCTTATTCCAAAGCGGCTTTTAACTTTGAGAAAGTTGAGCTGGAACATCCGTACTCTAAGTGGGCAACAAAAGCCAAATTAATGAGCGCGTATGCTTATTATAAAGATCAAAAATATGATGATGCGATTTTAAGTTTAGAAAGATTTATTCGCTATCACCCCGGAAATAAAGATGTAGCATATGCCTACTATATGCGCGGACTGTGTTATTATGAGCAAATTGTCGGTATTGAAAAAGATCAAGGTATTACCGCTCAAGCTCAAGAGGCATTCAAACAAGTTATTCTTCGTTTTCCCGATTCAGATTATGCCAAAGATGCACGGCAAAAGATGGACTTAATTACCGATCATTTAGCCGGTCAAGAAATGGAAGTGGGAAGATTTTATTTGAAACAACAAAATTATTTATCGGCACTTAATCGTTTCTCTGAAGTGGTAAATAATTATCAAACTACGGCGCATATTGAAGAAGCTCTTTACCGCCAAGCTGAAATTTACAAAATTATCGGCATGGATAAAGAAAAATCAGATGCAGTCAAGGTTTTAGGCTATAATCATCCGGAAAGTAAATGGTATAAAAGAGCCAAAAAATTGTAAGGATAAATAAAAATGTTGCGGTCATTACATATTCGTAATGTAGTTCTGATTGATAAACTTGACTTGGAATTCGGACAAGGGCTTAGTGTTTTGACAGGTGAAACGGGGGCCGGAAAGTCTATCTTACTTGATTCTTTGGGGTTGGTTTTAGGTAACAGAGCAGAAAATTCTCTAATCCGCAACGGAGAAGATAAACTTAGCGTTACTGCTATTTTTGACAATCAGTCGTCAAACCTTCTATTGCAAAAATTACTTAGTGAGAACGAACTGGAAGGAAGTGATGAAATAATACTAAAAAGAACTCTTGACAGATCCGGTAAAAGTAAAATTTTTATCAATGATCAGCCTATAAGTTTGCGACTGCTAAAAGAAATAGGAATGATGTTGGTTGAAATCCACGGACAATATGACAATCAGGGGCTTTTAAACCCTATAAACCACAAAGCAATTTTAGATGCGTGGGGGCAATATCCAGACTTATTACATAAGACTGCTTTAGCTTGGAATGAATATAATCAAGCCAAAAAGACAAGAATAAGTGCAGAATCTGCGTTGCTAAAAGCAAAAGAAGAAGAAGAAAATTTACAACATTGGATAAAAGAGTTAGAAAGAATCAATCCCAAACAAGGAGAAGAAGGCGAGCTATCAAGACGCAGACAAGAATTAATGAATTCTGAAAAAATTATTGAAAGTATAAATTATGCTTATCAGAGTATCTGCAGCAATCTTGATGTCGCCTCGGCCATCAGGCACGCGCAATCCGCTATTGATAAAGCTAATCGTTTTGTTGATTATAAATATAATGATATATATGAATCCCTAGAACGCGCTTTGATTGAAATCTCAGATGCAACAGATCGTATGGAAAGAGCTTCTTCTGATATAACCTATAACACTGACGAACAAGAAAATATTGATTCGCGTTTGTTTGCACTAAAAGATTTGGCTCGCAAACATGGGGTTTCTATTGATGACCTGGAGCAAACACTTAAAGAATTTAAACACCAACTTGCTACGATTGAACAAGGTGAAGATAATATAAATTTATTGCGAAAAGAAGAACAAGAGAAAAGATTGGCATTTATAGAAATCGCAAATATGTTGCATTCTGCTCGTGTTGATATGGCAAATAAACTTGATGAACAAATAATGACAGAACTTCCCCCCTTAAAAATGGAAAAAGCAAAATTTCTTACCAAAATAGAAAAATCAGAAGAAAATGAATGGAATGAATCCGGTGTTGATAAGGTTAATTTTACAGTATCTACCAATCCGAATTCCCCTCAAGGACCTTTAGGTAAAATTGCTTCAGGAGGAGAGTTAGCTCGGTTTATGTTGGCACTAAAAGTCAATTTAGTGCAGAGTTCACAAGTGGGAACAATGATTTTTGACGAAGTTGATGCCGGTATCGGCGGAGCTACGGCACAAGCAGTCGGCGAAAGATTGGGTAAATTAGGAAGCGATGTGCAAGTATTGGTAGTAACTCACTCTCCGCAAGTGGCCGCACAAGGAAGACATCATTTTAAAGTGGAAAAAAACACTAAAAATGACATAACAACCACTTGTGTTACAGAATTAGACAACAACGAGCGTAGAGAAGAAATTGCCAGAATGCTTGCCGGAGCAACCATAAGTGATGAAGCTAGAGCTGCCGCCAATGCTCTTTTGGCTATATAACGTCTATTTTTGCATTTTTTGTCTTGACAGTTTCTTTTTTTAGTAGTATTAATATTTTCATAAATTAATTATTCTGACTATCTATTATAAATGGAGGCTAAAATCTTCTTGCTTTAATAAGAAGTCAGATTTTGTTTAACAGTAAAATTCTACACGACATGGAAAGAAACAAAGCTTCACCTTCTTTGGCATTTAAGACAAACTAATCATCCGCCGGCATTTCTAAATTAAAGAAAATCAAGACAATGGAAAAAAACAAATCTCCGTCTTTTTAAGACAATAAGTTATCTCAGTTTTAAATTAGCCAAACGATGAAAAAGAACAAATCTCCTCCAAAGGATTTAATTTATTTTTAATTTCAGATCCGCTTTTTACGCTCGCAAATTTCATTACTGCGAGCGTTTTTTGTATTTTTTAATATTAATGCTTTTTTACTACAACTATTAGCATTATAAATAAAAAAAATATAGAGCAAGTTGATTCTTGCTCTATACTGATGATAATTACCAAGAATTTTTAGGGTACTTGACACGCATTAGCATATCCCGTTCATATTCTTTATACTTTTTTACAAAATCATCCATATTTTTTTGTAAATCAACACAACCTCTTGAACCAAAAGTTGAACCACCATGCATAAAGATATTTTTTCGTCCCATAGTGTCGGTGTTATCGTCCGGCTCTAATTGAAATTGTCAAGTCTGTGGATAAAATGATGTATTTATATATCATAAACCTCTTGTCAAAATTTGTTTTTGGAGTAATTTAGGTATCAGCTTATAAATTTTTAGGGATTAATAAATATGAAAATAAGAACTCGTTTTGCGCCATCACCTACCGGATATATGCATATTGGAAATTTACGTACTGCTCTTTATGAATATCTGATTGCAAAAGCAGAAGGCGGAGATTTTTTGCTGAGGATTGAAGATACTGATCAGAAACGTTTTGTTGAAGGCGCTACCGAGATTATTTATAACACTCTCAGAACCGTTGGCATGAAATGGGATGAGGGACCGGATATCGGTGGAAACTTTGGCCCTTATGTTCAATCTGAACGCAAATCAATTTATGCTGAATATGCCCACAAACTGGTTGAATTAGGTGGAGCGCACTATTGCTTTTGCTCAAAATCTGAAGCCGATGAAGAGAAAAATGAAGAATTAAACATCAAATTTCAAGACCCTTGTAAATTCATCAGTTTGGAAGAAGCTAAACAACGAATTGCTAACGGTGAACCATACGTTATTCGTCAAACCATAAACAAAAAAGGAAAGTCTAAGTATCATGACGAAGTATATGGAGACATTGAAATTGATTATGATGAATTAGATGAAGGTGTATTACTCAAATCTGATGGATTCCCTACATATAATTTTGCAAATGTGGTTGATGACCATTTGATGAATATTACTCACGTAGTACGCGGTAATGAGTATGTTTCCTCTACACCAAAATATAACTTGATATATGAAGACTTCGGTTGGGAACATCCTCATTATGTGCATGTACCTCCGGTAATGAAAGATGCTCAACATAAACTTTCTAAACGCAATGGTGATGCTTCTTTCCAAGATTTGGTTGCAAAAGGATATTTGCCGGAAGCAATTATTAACTATATTGCGTTGTTGGGATGGAATCCCGGAACAGAGCAAGAAATATTTTCTTTAGAAGAATTAAAACAAGTATTCTCTATAGAACGTTTAAGCAAATCCCCTTCCATCTTTGATATTACAAAACTTACTTGGATGAACGGCTGCTATATAAGAGCAAAATCTTTTGAAGAATTTTATCAGTTGACGCTGCCTTATTATGCTGATTTGCCATCTAATGTAAACTTAAATGCACTAACCAAAACTCTTCAACCAAGAATTGAGACTTTAGCTCAAATTGAAGAACAAATTGATTTTGTAAAAGAACTTCCGCAATATGAGAACGAACTTTTCTTTAATAAAAAGATGAAAACAGATACAGAAATTGCAAAATCTGTTCTACCTTCCATAAAAGAAGTTTTATCTGCTCAAAATGAATGGACTAATGAAGCGCTGTTTGAAAGCTTAAAATCCTTGGCCGAAAAACTGAACGTTAAAAACGGACAAATATTATATCCGGCCAGAATTGCTTTAAGCGGAAAAGAAACAACTCCGGGAGGAGCTACAGAAATTGCGGTTATATTAGGAAAAGACGAAACTCTTAAACGTATTGATACCGCAATTGAAAAATTAGCATAACCCAAAACCGCCCCAAGGGCGGTTTTTATATAACCCGAGCTAAAGTTAAAGTATCAACTGATTTTGCACCTGAATGTTTAAGAGCTTTGGTGCATTCTCTTAGTGTGGCGCCGGTAGTTAAGACGTCATCAATTAACAAAATTCGTCGGTTTTTAATCGCAGAAACATCTTTAACACTGAATACGTTATGAACATTTCTTTGTCTGGCAATACCGGAAAGCTCAACTTGCGGACGTGTTTTTTGATGACGGACTAAAGACAAGTTATCACACTTAATTCCGCTTAATTTTGATAATTCGCTACAAAGCAAAGCTGACTGATTATAACGCCTTTTTAATAATCTGGTATAATGCAAAGGAACCGGCACTATTAAATCCACACCGGCTGTAAATATATCCTGACCGGCGACTAACAATATCTTGGCGAAAAACTTTGCATTTTCAGTACGATCATTAAACTTAAAATTTAATACCAAATTTTTAGATTCTTCATCATAAATAAATGCAGAGCGGCTTAATCTAAAGGGCGAACGATTATTTTTTAAGCATTTGCCACAAATCATTTGCCCCTTGACATCTGTCAAAAACTCAAACGGATGTCCGCATTTTTGGCAATATGGTTCTGTTATAAAATTAATTTTAGAATAACAACTTTTACAAAGTCCGGTATCTTCTTTTAATATTTTTCCGCACTTCCGGCAACGAGGAGGCAAAAAACAATTTAAAATTTCTTGCCAAATTTGCATTTAAAGTTCCTTTAAGCGAAGATGTATGTCATTTATGTTATCAACTATTATCATTCCGGCTTCTTCCAACACATCTTTCTTATCTTGAGCGGAAATACGTCCTCCGGTAATGACATCGCCGGCATATCCCATTTTGTATCCGAAGGGAATTGCGCGACCGGCAATAAATGCTATGACCGGTTTCGGATTTTTTAAGCTCTTATAATATTCTGCGGCTGCTTCCTCAAATGTTCCGCCTTGTTGCCCGATTAGAACTATTGCCTTAGTTTCTTTATCTTCATGAAACAATTTCAATATATCAACAAAATCCATTCCGATAAGAACATCATCTCCCAAGCCGACAACCGTTGTTTGTCCTTCTCCTGCCCTAGAGGTTTCTAAAACGGCTTCATAAGTAAGAGTTGACGAGCGTGAAACAACTCCTATATGACCTTTGGTATGTATGTTTTCGGGAAATATGCCCATATTAGCTTGGTTGGGTGTGATAATGCCGGGAGTATTCGGTCCTATAAGTTTAGTTTTTGTCCCCTTAAGCACAGATTTAATTTCCAACATATCTTTTAGAGGTACTCCATCAGCAATACAAACCACTAAATCTAATTCGGCTTCTGCAGCCTCAATTACCGCTGATTTAACATACGGAGCAGGAACATACATCACACTTGCTTTTGCTCCCGTTGCTTGTGCAGCCTCCTTTACCGTATTAAATACCGGTAATCCCAAATGAGTTCCACCACCTTTTCCGGGGGTCACACCACCTAAGACTTTAGTTCCGTAATTAATAGAGCGTTTAATATGAAATGTCGCCTGATTTCCGGTTATCCCCTGGCAAATTATTTTGGTATCTGAATTTAGTAAAATAGACATTAGTCATTTACCTCCATAGATTTTACCAATATCTTAGTTGCCTCCTCCATGGTTTCTGCCATAATAATCGGAAGTTTGGATTTGGTTAAAATATCTTTAGCTTCATCCTTATTAGTTCCTTCAAAACGCACGACCAACGGAACATTTAACCCTACCTCCGAAGCGGCAGATACTATTCCTTCCGCAATCAAATTGCAGCGCAAGAAGCCCCCTAAAATATTAATTAATATGCCTTCAACTCTCGGGTTAGTCATAATAATTTTAATACCTGAAATTATTTTATCTTTGTCCACACCACCCTTTACATTAAGGAAACAAGCCGTTCCCACACCTTGCTTAGCCAGCAAGTCCATTGCTGCCATAGCAACGCCATCTCCGTTTACGATACAACCTACAGAGCCATCAAATTCGCTATAAGTAAAACGATATTTAGCTGCCAACAATTCTCTATCAGAAGCTTCATAATCATCTTGTAAGCGCTTAATATCCGGATGACGATAAAGAGCATTATCATCAAATGATATTTTTGCGTCAAGTGCAACCAAAGCTCCGGTCCTGAGCATTCCTACCGGATTTATCTCTATCATGGCGGCATCATAGTCCAAAAACATTTGGTGCATTCCGTTGATAAGGCGTTTTAAGCTATTGCCGCATTTTTTAGGGAGCCTTAAAAATTCCATAACCAGTTTTACTTGCGCCATATTGGTTTTTCCCTCCAGCGCAAGAGGCATACGTAATATTTTTTCAGGATGATTAATGGCTAAATTGCTAATATCTTCATTAATAGTATTGGCAGCCAAAAGAGTTAAAGCGGCATTAACACGGTCTATTGCCAATCCTATATAAAAAGACTGCTCTACTCGGCTAAAGGCTTCCACATACAAGCGACTAACCGTTTTTCCCTTAGGTCCGGTTTGAATTGTTACTAATGTTGAGCCAAGCATTTGTTCTGCATTTTTGACTATCTCTGTACGTTTTTTTATAGTCCTGATACCACCACCATTGCCGGTTTTTTTCTCTAAAAAGTATCCTTTTTTGCGAGCGCCTGATTGTATTTGAGCTTTTAGAACCCAGGGTCCCTTAGAAGACACTCTGGCAGCGGTTCTTCTGGCCTCTACAGGAGTATAGGCTATTCCTCCTTTAGGAATGTTGATTCCATAACGATTTAGGATTTTTTTTGCCTGATACTCATGAATATTCATATAATTTGCCTTATAAAATATCTGCGTAATACTTTATCTTTTCTGTCATTGAAAGTAAACCGTTACGCCTACTTGGAGAAAGATGATCACTTAGTCCCAGTTTAGCAAAAATATCTTCAACTGCAATAGCTTTAATTTCTGATGGGGATTTATGATTATATATCATCAAAACAATAGCTATTAACCCTTTTACTATCAGAGCATCGCTGTCGCCGATAAAAAATATTTTATCATCTTGCTTATTAGGAATCAACCAAACCTGAGATTGACAACCTTGAACTTTCCACTCATCCGTATGGAATTTATCATCTAATGGAGACAATTTTTCACCTAAGTCAATAACATAGCGATATTTATCTTCCCAACTGTCCAAAAATTCAAAATTTTCAATAAGTTCTTCTATTGTCATATTTTATATATCCAGTTTTCCAAAAATTGCTATTGGTGAGCCGGTTAATTTTGCCCACAATCTATCTCCGAAAGAATAATGCCACCATTCTGACGGATAATTTACCATTCCTACCGAATGTAGTGCTTTGCGCAAAATTAAGCGATTGTTTTTTGCTTTTATGGAGAGAGAGGGACAATCAAATTCTGCCGTATCATCAAATCCTCTGATATGACCTCCCATATCATACTCTTTACCATCATTGCTTATCAAAGATATATCCACTGCGGCACCAGATTGGTGTCCGCTACCCTGACGATACGGATTAGCAGCATATCTGTCACACAATGAAATAAATTCTTCAGAATTAATGTCCATATCAGGGTATCGTATTTTCTGTTGTGAAACGACTTTATTCCACAATTTAACTTGAGCGGCCATCGGACGATATGCCTCATAAATCACAAAATTATAATTATCCGGTAATTGTTTTGAGGCTTGCTTGATTAAGTCGTATATGTATGTTCTTATCGCTTTTATATCAGTATATTCAGAATTAAAAAAAATTCCGTCCGCAAAATTTATTTCCGTCATCCGAATCGGATTTTCAACTTCATGAATGATCTTTGGTTCAGGCAAATTTGCATCACTAAACATTTTTTCCGTTACCTCTTTTTCTGTTTACAAGAACGGTAAGCAATTCCGGCATTTGACGATAAAATGCGCAACTTTTATAAAAGTCTTTTTTATGCACCTCAAAAATCATTCTCGGCTCTCCATGCCCATAATGAGAAGCCTCCTTAAAACCTACTTGTTTTCCGCCTATCCGTTCAATCAATTTACGAGAAAATTTATTATTCGGATGGGCTGTAATATCTAACTTATCATACTTCTTAAAAAAATGATGAACTAATCCTCTGACTGCTTCAGTTGCGTATCCTTGAGTGCCATACTGAGGATCTATAAAATATCCGAGATCACCATATATCAATTTACCGTCCTCATTAATCGGTAACATATCAACCGTCACATTTCCGATAAGCTTTCCATCAGGAAGACGAACAGCCATTCTGTATGTTGATCGTGGAGATTGCTCCTTTTCATTTGAAGCCTTGATAAGAAATTCCGAAACTTTTTGACGAATAACCAAATCACGATCAGGTGTTTGAGGATCAACCTGAAATGTGTAAAACGGGCAATAACCTTCCGTAGAATGTTCATCAGCATTATGATTGATATTAAATGCAATTTCACGTAAACGAGAAAAATCAGATGCTGAAAATTCATCTATAATTAAGCGGGAAGTTGCAATCGGAATAAAGTCTTCTTGTGCCGGCATATAAAAATCCTCTTAAGTTTATGCTTAGGCATAACATTTAATCTGATTTAAAACAATATTTTTTTGATTATATTTTTTATTCAACAGATTATTAATCTAAAAAAACTCAAACATAGCTCTTGCTTCTTCGCTCATATTTTCTATACTCCAAGCCGGTTCCCAAACTACTTTTACCGTTACCAAACCAATCCCTTCAATAGCAGCAACGGCGTCTGCGGCTTGTTGAGGAAGAATACCGGCAACCGGACAGGTGGGAGCAGTAACGGTCATATCAATATCAACATCTCCGTTTTCTTTTTGCTCAATACGATATATAAGCCCCATATCCCAGATATTTATCATAATTTCAGGATCAGAAACCGTTTTTAGAGCATCAATAATGCTTTCTCTTGAAACGTGATTAGTTATAACATCTAACTTTTTACCGGCATATGCAATATAATCTCTTTGCATTGCGCCATCTTCACCCAAACCCATAGCATCTAGAAGCTGTTGTTCGTTATCATCAAATATTTTGTTTTCGGTCATAATAGTTCCTAAAAAAATGTTTTGGCCTTCTGGAGAGCAGCTATAAACGTATCAACATCTTCTTGATCAGAGTATAATCCCAGAGAGGCTCGGGCTAAAGACTCATAACCCATTCTGCGAATAAGAGGAGCTGCGCAATGATGGCCAACCCTGACAGCAACTCCTTCTTTATCCAAAATAAAGGCTAAATCTTGCGGATGCACCCCTTCTATCAAGAAAGAAAAAACACCACCTTTACCTTCTGCCGTACCAACCTCTATCAGACCATCAACTTCCTTTAATCGCCGATGCATATAATTTGTTAATTCTTGTTCATGCTGATAAATATTTATCATTCCTAAATTCATCATATATTCAAGGGCAGCTCCCAAGCCTATAGCTTGAACAATTGCCGGTGTACCAGCCTCAAATCTGGAAGGAGGAACATCAAAAGTCGTCGCCTGATAAGTCACAATATTTACCATATCTCCGCCAAACTGATATGGAGGCATGGCATTTAATAAATCATATTTACCGTATAACACCCCTATTCCGGTAGGTCCATAAGTTTTATGACCGGAAAAAGCTAAAAAATCACAATCTAAATCCTGAACATCAGTAGGATGATGAACAACATATTGGCATCCGTCAATCAAAAATTTTGCTCCAACTGCATGAGCAGAGCTAATCATCTCTTTTAATGGAAAAACCGTACCCAAAACATTAGACATACCGGTTACGGCAACTAACTTCGTCTTACCGCTGAGAAGTTTACAATATTCTTCCCAATCAAAAGAACCGTCATCTTTTATCTTAAATATTTTAAGTTCAAAACCTATTTCATCTCGTAACATCTGCCATGGAACCAGATTGGCATGATGTTCAGCTTCTGATATTAGCACCTCGTCCATCTTAGTAAGAAACTTACGTCCCCATGTAAATGCGACGAGGTTAATGGCTTCAGTTGCATTGCGAGTAAAAACAATTTCTTGTTCTGATTTGGCATTAATAAACTTTTGGACTGTTTTTCGTGCTTGCTCGTATTCTGAAGTAATTTCTTCAGACAACTGATAGGAACCTCTATGTACGTTAGCATAGCTTTTAGTATAAATATCTACAATCTTATCAATAACTACTTGCGGTTTTTGCGCTGAAGCCGCAGAATCCAAAAAAGTGTTTCTCTTACCGTTAATTTCTCTGGCTAATACCGGAAAGTCGCGGCGAACTGATAGTAAATCATACATATTGACAATCCTTATTTGCGGTTTTCCTGTGTTATTAATTTAATCCATTGAGAGATTTTTTCATTATCTATTTTAGTAGTAATTTCATCAAGGTACGCATCTATCAAAAGTTGTTTGGCTTCTTCAATCCCTATACCACGTGAGCGCATATAAAACAGCTGTTCTTCATCAAGTTCACCACTTGCTGCACCATGCGAACACTTTACATCATCAGCATATATTTCTAATTCAGGCTTAACATCAACCTCTGCATTATCAGACAGGAGCAAAGCTTTATGTAGTTGATTTCCTTCAGTTCCAATTGCGTTGGGTGCAATATGAATTTTCCCTTGAAATACACCTTTAGCATTGCCGCTAACAACACCTTTGATCAGCTGATGTGAATAAGTATGCGGGGCTAAATGTTCAACATTAGTTGTAGTATCTAAAGTTGCCCAACCGTCCATCAAATAAGCTGCATTAATCTCGGTTTCGGCTCCTTCATCTTTGAGCTGAACCAAGGTTTCATTTCTGCCAATATTTGCACCTCTTTGTAAGCAAAAACTTTGATATTTGGAACACCTGTTTTGCGAAACAGCACTAAAAGCTATATGATTAGCCTTAAAAGCCTCATCCTGAACTTTATAATGTTGAAGATTTGCATTAGAAGCCAGATAAATTTCATTTACGATATTTGCTAAGTATCCGGACTTTGTATCTCCGCTATATGTATGATACTCAACAACAGTTGCAGCGGAATTTTCATCTAAAACAATAATATTTCTCAAATTAAATAATAGATTAATATCGCTGCCTTCAGTATGACTGATAATTGCCAAAGGCTTTTTTATATTAACATTTTTTTCTATTTTTATAAAAACTCCTTCTTGCAAATAAGCCTGATTTAGAGCGACAAACGGATGAGTGTTAATATTTGCCAGTTTGCATATATAGTTATGCAGTTCCGGATGAAACAATATTGCTTCAATCAGAGGAATGACCTCCACCCCTTGCGGTAAGTTACTGGATGAAGGACAAAACCACCCATTCTCAAAACAAATTTTATAACAGTCAAACGGCAATTCTATTGCTGTGGTATCAGAAGTTGTTTGACTAATTATAAAATCTTTTGATTTTAGTTCTCTCAGCTTAGTATATTTCCACGCTTCGGTTTTGGCTGACGGGAATCCTTGCTCTTTAAATGCAGAACTTCCTGATTGGCGCAGTCTTGAAAGCCAAGGAGATTCAGAACCGAGAAGTTTAACATTTTGTAAAAGATTGTTCATGTTATTTCTCTTTCACAAATTCGGCATAGCCTTTTTCTTCCAATTCCAGCGCCAAATCTTTGCCTCCGGATTTTACTATTTTGCCATCTGCATACACATGAACAAAGTCCGGAACCACATAATTCAATAAACGCTGGTAGTGCGTAATTACCAACATAGAGCGCTTACCGTCTCTTAAGGCATTAACACCGTCAGATACAACTTTGAGAGCATCTATGTCTAAACCGGAATCAGCTTCATCAAGAATTGCGAACGACGGCTTTAAAATTGACATTTGCAAGGTTTCCAGACGTTTTTTTTCTCCACCGGAAAAGCCGACATTTAACGAACGTTTTATCATATCCGCATCAATTCCCAGTTTGCGACCTTCTTCACGAAGCATTTTGATAAACTCCATAGTATCTAATTCCGGCAAATTTTGATATTTGCGAATAGAATTAACCGCATGCTTTAAAAAGGTTGAAGTCGGAACTCCGGGAATCTCTACAGGATATTGCATTGCTAAAAAGATACCTTCTCTTGCTCTTTCTTCCGGAGACATCGCCAATAAATTCTTGCCTTTAAAACGGATAGATCCTGAAGTTACAGAATACCCTTCTTTTCCACAAAGGATATTAGATAAAGTAGATTTTCCGGCACCGTTAGGTCCCATTAAAGCATGAACCTCACCCTCATTGATGGTTAGGTTGAAGCCTTTGATAATCTCTTTGTCACAAACTCCGGCATATAAATCTTCTATTTCCAATAAAGGTGTCGTCATTATTTATTATCCCAATCATTAAGTCTTTGTTCAATCAACTTTATTTTATTTGCTTTATATTCGGCAACTGCGTCTGCAATTTTATAATTTTCTTTCAGTTGCTCCAACATAATCTCAACATCTGCCGTTTCTTCAACTATTGCTGAAATGTTATCTTTTCCACGTGAAATATTTTTTAATATCTCTTTGGTTAATTCAGCCATTTCCTCCACAACCATAAGCATTTGAGGTTGTTCTCCCCAAGTTTTGAGCGCTCGCTTTAAAACCGGATTAGTCATTATCCTACACTCCCTTCTAAAGATATATTTATCAGCTTTGCTGCTTCAATTGCAAATTCCATCGGCAAATGTTGCATAACTTCTTTGCAAAAACCGTTAACAATAAGGCTGACAGCCTCTTCCTCATCAATACCTCGTTGCCGGCAATAAAATAATTGTTCATCACTAATTTTAGAGGTAGTTGCCTCATGTTCAAGTTTAGCAGTACGATTGCGATTTTCCACATAAGGAATAGTATGTGAACCACAAGTTGCTCCAATAAGCAAGCTGTCACATTGAGAATAGTTGCGTGCATTTTCGGCAGATGGACTGACCTTAACCAAACCACGATACGTTTGATTTGAAAATCCGGCAGAAATTCCCTTAGATATAATTTTAGAAGATGTATTCTTTCCGATATGTATCATCTTGGTTCCGGTATCTGCTTGTTGGCGATTGTTAGTAATCGCTACCGAATAAAATTCTCCGACAGAGTTATCTCCTTGCAATATACAAGACGGATATTTCCAAGTTACGGCTGATCCGGTTTCAACCTGTGTCCATGAAACTTTAGAATTTGCTCCGCGGCAAGCTGCTCTTTTGGTTACAAAATTATAAACGCCGCCTTTTCCGTCTTTGTCTCCGGGGTACCAATTTTGAACCGTAGAATATTTTACCTCGGCGTCTTTCATAATTACTATTTCTACAATAGCTGCATGGAGTTGATTTTCATCTCGTTGAGGAGCCGTACACCCTTCCAAATAAGAAACATAACTTTCGTCATCAGCAACAATCAATGTCCGTTCAAATTGTCCGGTATTTTTGGCATTAATGCGAAAATATGTAGATAGCTCCATAGGACATTTAACACCTTTGGGAATGTAAACAAAAGAACCATCCGTAAAAACCGCCGAATTTAAACAAGCAAAAAAATTATCCGTATATGGTACTACCGACCCTAAATATTGACGAACCAAATCCGGATATTCTTTTACGGCTTCGGATATGGAGCAAAAAATTACTCCTTTTTCAGCCAGTTTTGCACGATATGTTGTTGCAACAGAAACACTATCAAACACAGCATCAACCGCAACCACTCCGGCCAAAGCCTCCTGTTCTTTAAGTGGGATACCCAGTTTTGCGTAGGTTTCAAGCAGTTCAGGATCTACCTCGTCCAAACTTTTAGGGGCAACCTTTTGCTTTGGGGCAGAATAGTAATAGAGATCTTGATAGTCTATTTTATCATAAACCAATTTTGCCCATGTCGGCTCTGACATCGTTTGCCAAAACTCAAAAGCTCGCAAACGAAAATCCAATAACCATGCCGGCTCATTTTTTTTGGATGAAATGAGCCTGATTATATCTTCATTTAAGCCTTTAGGCGCAGTATCCGCATCAATTTCGGTAATAAAACCGTATTTGTATTTATCACCTGATGTATCTTCTATATTATCTAATTTTGCCATTATTTTCTCTTTTCGTCCCCTAAAATTAGTGTTTTTTTTATTAAATTGCAACTCATATTTAACCTTATTTTAGCTTTTCTCCCTCTATTCTGAATTTAAGATATAAAAACGAGGTTTATGATGATTTATCTAATATTAACAATTATCTCCATAACCGTTGCTTTAGCTTGTTCCGCGTGGGTAATAATTCTCAACCGTAAACTTAAAGATACTCAATCTGCTCTAAAAGAATTAATTAAAGAAAATGAGCAACAAAATGAACAAAATTCTGCCGACGGAAAGATTTATTTTAAAATTGACAGTAATTTCAATATTACATCCATAAGCGAATCGGCGGCCAAACAATTAGGATATGATACCGGCACAATAATTAACAATTCCGTGTTCAACAGCATTATTGAAGATACATCGGCACAAAATGAATTACTAAAAGCCACTTTGGCCCAAATGTGCAGAGATCCCAAAACTTTAAATATCCAGCTTATATTACAAAAAAGCGATAAAACCAAACAAGTTATGTATTGTCGTTTACGACCTATTTTGAACGAAATATTGGAATGTGAGGGTATCAGTTTTTATTGCCAAGATGTTTCGCAAGTCAGAGAGTGGAAACAGAATCTTACCAATTTTCAAAAAACCGATATATTTACCAATACACTGAACGAAGTTGCCTTATTACACAGATTTGCTCATGATTTTCAGCTTGCAAAACGCTACAATCGTGAGTTTTCTTGCGTGATTATTGAACTTAAAGATGTTTATGAGTTTATAAGTAAAGGGATAGATTTTGAAACCGCTGACAAAATGCTTAAATCAGTAGGACAAGTTTGCTCTGATAATTTGCCGAAAAATTCAGCTA
Source organism: Alphaproteobacteria bacterium (assembly GCA_017457005.1). Taxonomy (GTDB): domain Bacteria; phylum Pseudomonadota; class Alphaproteobacteria; order RF32; family CAG-239; genus CAZU01. Next base: position 31,427 of record JAFTII010000021.1, read on the forward strand.
TCGGAAGAGTTGATAAAACAAAGTTCTTTATGTTTATGAATAAAACTCCTCGTTCTGAAGCCAAAAAACTGGCTGAAAACATCTTACATTCGGCCGTTGAAGCAATTAAAAAACTTCGGGTTGACGAATATAATGCGCAAATGATGGTTGTAACATATACAAATCGGCGCAATTTTAATGATACATACGATGCCATGATATCCAGAGTCCGCAGACACATTAATTCCGCACTTAATAAAAAAATATATGGCTTAGTATCATCAGACGAACGAGGCGTATCTATAGAGGCATTAAAGGAAAAGAAGTGATATTCATACGTCGGATATTCAGTATTATTGCTCTTATATGTTTGCTGAGCAGTTGTGCCAGCAACAAAATACCTTTATTAAATTACAGTTTAGATACTTGGTGGGGCAGAAGCTCCGTAGCACCTGAATATGTTTCCGTCAAAAAAGGCGATACACTTTACAGCATTTCAAGAAGATATGATGTTCCGTTACGAGAAGTGATTGAAATAAACAATCTTCGTCCTCCATACGCATTACGAATCGGTCAGAACTTGAAAATGCCTAAAGCAAAATATCATATTGTTTGCAAAGGAGACACCTTATATAATATATCCAAACGTCATAATGTTGATATGAATTCGCTCAGCCGAATCAACAAACTAAATCCGCCTTATGCACTTAAAATAGGGCAAAAACTATTATTGCCGGGGGCTGTAGTAACAAAACCGCAAGCAACACATTATGTGGCCAACACTCCCAAAGTTACCTCAAGATGGAAACCTAAAGCAAAAGTTGCAAGCAAAAAGAAAACTACTAATCGTTATACCAATTATTCGCACCCGATAAAAAAACGCAGTTCAAAATTTGCGTGGCCGGTAAAAGGAACCGTTATATCCAAATTCGGTGTTATTGCCAAAGGACGTAACAATGACGGAATCAACATCAAAGCTCCTTTAGGTACTGCCGTCAGAGCCGCTGATGCCGGAACCATAGCTTATGCCGGAAACGAGTTAAAAGGTTTCGGCAACCTTATTTTGATTAAACATTATGGCGGTTGGATTACCGCCTATGCTCACAATGACCGGCTTTTCGTCAAAAAAGGGCAAAAGGTACGCAAGGGAGAAAAAATATCAACCGTCGGAAGTTCCGGAGGTGTAAGCTTGCCTCAACTGCACTTTGAAATCCGAGCCGGAAAAAAAGCCGTTAATCCGCTATCCTATCTGCAATAATCTGTATTAAAATACTTTTTTTATAAAAAACTTGTGAAATAATAAAAATTACCCTATATAAGCAAAGAGAATTGGTTTATAGTATTGATGAATTTAATTTAAGGAGAATAAAATGTTTATCAATTCAGCTTTTGCAGCAGCCGAGACTGCAGCTTCTCAAGGAGCAGCATCTAATACCGGCATGATTGTACAATTAGTTCTTATCATGGCGGTTTTTTATATTTTTCTCATTCGTCCGCAGCAAAAGAAAATGAAACAACATGAGCAAATGTTGCAAACAATCAAAAAAGGCGACAAAATCATTACCGGAGGCGGAATCTTGGCAAAAGTTACCGATGCCTCAGATCCTTTTGAATTGACTGTAGAAATTGCAAACGGTGTTGAAATTAAAGTTTATCGGGCAACAGTCAGAGAACTCTTAAAAGATGAGCCGGCAACCGAAAAAGTTGTAACAAAAGTAAAAAACAAAAAACCGGCTAATGCTAATAAAAAATCAAAAAAATAATCTAATATAAGGTAATCTGAGTATGTATAAATTATCTAGAACTCGTGTTATAATCATTACTGCCATTTGTGCAATCGGCATATTTTTTGCCATTCCCAATATGGTAAGTAACAAAGCAATGCTTCCTTCTTGGTGGCAACCGGTTAATTTAGGTCTTGATTTACAAGGCGGTTCAAATCTTCTGTTGGAAGTTAAGCTTGATGAGGTTATTAAAGAAAGAATGTCATCAATAGAAGATTCTGCGCGACAAATTTTACGCGAAAATCGTATTCGTTACAAAAATCTCAGTGTCGGCGAGGATTCCGTAAAAGTAAAGATAGAAAATCTTAATGCTCGTAATAAAGCCGCTAATTTATTCAAAAATATTGATAGCGGAATAGAAGTAATTGAGAATGATGACGGCGGTTTAGAAATTAAATATTCAGATGTTGAGCTTAATAAGTTAAAACTTCGCGTTGTTGAACAGTCAATTGAAATTGTTCGTCGCCGGATTGATGAGTTGGGAACAAAAGAACCTGTTATTCAAAGCCAAGGAAGCAACAGAATTGTGGTTCAATTACCCGGGCTACAAAATCCGGAATATGTAAAAACCTTGTTGGGCAAAACTGCAAAAATGTCATTCCATTTGGTTGACAGCAGAACAACAGCTGCCGATGCTCGTCGCGGAAAATTGTCATCAAATTCAAGACTGGTTCAAGGAAGCATGGGAGAAAATTATGTTATCGGACGCAAACCGGTTGTCAGCGGAGAAAACCTTATTGATGCGCAACCATCTTTCCAAGAAGGAGATCCGGTAGTAAGTTTCAAGTTCAATGCTTTGGGAGGCAAAAAATTCGGAGAAGTAACCAGAGATAATATCGGTGAACGTTTAGCTATTGTTTTGGATAATGAAGTTATTTCCGCCCCGACAATTCAGAGTGCAATTATGGGGGGAAGCGGCGTTATTACCGGAAGTTTTACGGTTAAATCCGCAAATGATTTGGCTTTATTGCTTCGTTCCGGCGCTTTACCTGCACCTTTGGAAGTTTTGGAAGAAAGAACCGTAGGAGCCGGTCTGGGGGCAGATTCCATCAGACAAGGGGTGATTGCTTCTATTATCGGACTAATAGCAGTAGTTGTCTTCATCACTGCTGCCTATGGGTTATTTGGTGTATTTACGACAATTACCGTATTTATGAATTTGTTTTTGATGTTGGGTATCTTGAGCTTTATGGGAGCAACCTTGACCTTGCCGGGAATTGCAGGTATTATCCTGACAATCGGAATGGCGGTTGATGCCAACGTCTTAATTTTTGAGAGAATGCGCGAAGAAGTTAAGGTCGGTCGTTCAACTCGTGATGCCGCAGAAGCCGGTTTTACAGAAGCATGGACAACTATTGTAGATTCTAACTTAACAACATTGGTTGCTGCTTTTGTCTTGTTCTATTTCGGAACCGGTCCGGTAAGAGGTTTTGCCGTAACTTTGGCTGTTGGTATAGCAACATCTATGTTTACGTCGGTTACGGTTACCAGACTGATTATTACCGCTTGGTTGAATAAATACAAACCAACCAAATTACCAATATAAGATAAGGAAGATTATAAGATGATGAAAATATTTAAATGGGTAACCAAAGATACTACTATTGATTTTATGAAAGCTCGTAAGCTTACTTATACTTTATCATTAATATTGGTAGCAATGTCTATAGTCAGTATTGCCGTAAAAGGGCTGAATTACGGAATTGATTTTTCGGGCGGTATTTTGATGGAACTGAAAAGTGCCGATAAAATAGACGTAGAAGCTTTAAGAAAACAGTTAAGCAATGTTGAGCTTGATGACCTTAATCTGCAAAGTATAGGCGAAAAAGGAGATGAAGTTGTTTTACGTGCGCAGGCTTCCGGTCTGGATGAAAAACAACAAATGGCTGCAGTTAATCAAATAAAATCTTCTTTAGGTAACGAATATGAATATCGCCGTATTGAACTGGTCGGACCACAAGTCGGAAGCGAACTTAAAAAAGCCGGAATTGTAGCTTCTCTAATTGCGGTATTAGCGATTTCCGCTTATATTTGGTTTAGATTTGAATGGCAATTTGCAGTCGGGGCTTTAATCGGATTATTTCATGATTTAATTGTTACGATAGGCTTATTATCATTATTTGGCTTTGACTTCAGTTTGACAACAATTGCAGCTATTTTAACATTAGCCGGATACTCGGTAAATGATACTGTTGTTACATACGACCGTATTCGTGAAAATTTACGTAAATTTAAAAAAATGTCACAATATGATTTGTTGAACAAAAGTATTAACGATATTTTTTCTCGTACAATTTTGACCGGGTTAACCACTCTTTTTGCATCTTTAGCATTATTAATTTGGGGAGGAGATACCTTGCGTAGTTTCTCTTTCACAATATTTTGGGGAGTTATTATCGGAACATATTCTTCAATTTATGTTTCCGCAGTATTCTTAAACCTTTTCAATCTGCGTGCGGCTCAAGATGAAAAAGTGTTAAACCCGTTTGGAAATGTTGAATAGGTAAAGAATCATGACCAAAATTTCTTGGAAACCAGGTACAATGCTTTTTCCGTTACCACCGGTAATGGTTACTTGCGGAACAATGGAAAAAGCTAATGTATTGACCATTGCCTGGACGGGAATTATAAATTCTGATCCGCCAATGACATATATATCTGTTCGCCCCACCAGATATTCACACAAGCTGATTAAAGGAAACATGGAATTTGTGATAAATATCACAACTTTAGAGTTAGCAAAAGCTTGTGATTTTTGCGGAGTACGTTCAGGTAAAAATACGGATAAATTCAAAGAAATGGGGTTGGAAATTGAGCCTTGTTCAAAGGTAAAAGCTCCAATGTTGAAAAAAGCTCCGGTATCTTTAGAATGTAAAGTTACTGATATAAAACCTTTTGGCACTCATGATATGTTTACGGCAGAAATCGTAAATGTGAATATTGATGACAAATATTTAGAAGCAGATAACAGATTAGCATTAGAAAAAGCCGGTTTGTTGGTTTTTGCTCATGGCAGATATTATACAATGGGCAGAGATTTGGGTGGTTTTGGGTTCTCAGTTGACAAAACCAAGGAAAACAAAACCAAACCACGCAAATCTAAGTTTATGGAGCTTTTGCGTATTGAAAAAGCAATAAAAGAAAGTACTGATAAAATAAAAGCCAAAAAACATGTTTCTGCAAAACCCAGTGGCACTTTTAAAAATAAAAGACATCCGCTTAAGGCAAAAAACAAACCTTGGAGTAAGAAACAGGTTGATAAAAAGAAGTAATCGAAAAAGCTCTAAACTAAATGTTTAGAGCTTTTATTTTGCTTACCATGACCACGCATTATCCGGCCAAGTCCCATCATTGGTAGTTGAGGTCTGATAGAATATACCACTGTAAGATGTTAAATTTGACGGCTTTGCCGGTACTATGCCGATCAAGCCGCTACAACCATTGAACATAGAACTACCTTCGGTTAACCCTGAAGGTAATTCAGGGATATTGCCGGTCAGGCTGCTACAATGATAGAACATATATTTGCCTTTTTTTAATGATGACGGTAAGGAAGGAATATTGCCGGTTAAACCTGTACAACCGTCGAACATACCATCCCCCTCAGATATTGATCGTGGCAATGACGGTATGTTTCCACTTAAACCACTACAACCATGAAACATATAACCACAAAATTGTATTGATCGTGGTAATGATGGTATGTTCCCACTTAAACCACTACAGTTAGAGAACATACTATGAGCATCTCTTAAACTAGAAGGTAATGTTGGTATATTTCCACTTAGACCACTACATTGGGAAAACATTTGACGTCCATGCTCTAATGACGATGGTAATTCAGGAATGTTTCCAGTTAAATTTGAACAATCCATAAACATACCATTACCCTTTGTTAAATTTGGAGGAAGTTCTGGAATAGAACCACTTAGTTCTTTACACTTACAAAACATATATTCCCCCCTAGTTAATAATGATGGCAATTGGGGAATATTGCCAGTCAATTTACTACAACCCCAGAACATGTCATAGCCATCCTCCAAGTTGGGAGGCAATTCTGGAATACTACCCGTAAGATCCGGGTTAGCTTCATTACAGCTAAAATTTATACTTTTTAAAGATGCTAAATCTAGTCTATGTATTTTTAAAACATTTCTCATATTAAAACTTTGGGGATCTCCAGTTATTGTTATTGTCCAAACATCTTGAGCATTGCTTTCATCAACAAGCCAACTCGTTCCGCTATTAAAACCATCACCGCTGGCTAGACGAAATTTCGGACCATTTCCATCACCAAAGTCTATAGTAAAAAACTCGCCAACCATTTTATCTGCAAAAATATTTATCCCTACTTGTCCTTTAACATCAACAACTATAGCCCCTTCTGCAATCTTATAATAATTTGTAGTATCTCCACAACCTTTTTGACAAATCGCACATAGTTCGCCACTCGGGCAAGATGTTAGCTTATAACCTCTTCCAGAACAATCTATCGGATCACAAGGTTCAATACAAGTATTTCCGCTCATTTCATATCCGGTCTTACAAGAATCCAATTTATACTTTGTAACTCCACCACAAGTTATAGATGTACAATTTCCGTTAGACGGACACTTACTTAAAGTAAAATCTCCATAATCACAAACTATACACGAATTACCACTCTGCTCATATCCGCTAGCGCAAGTGCTGATTTTGTATTTAGTTCCCTGATTACATCCTATATCACAACTCTCACAAGTGGCATTGGCAGGACAAGAAGTCAGCGTATAAGCCGAACAGTCGGTTGGTACACAGGTCTTTCCGACTTCACACTTGCTTGCACAGTCCTGCCAATAGCTATCGCAACCCAAATCGGTTGCATTGTCGGTACGATTACGGCAATTATCCGCATAACATTTTTGACATTTAGATGAGCAATCTGAAAAATAGCTCTCACAGCCGTAATCACAAGGTTCTACACTGGTACGATTATGACAATTATCAGTATAACATTCTTTACATTCTGTCGGACAACCTTCTGCCTCAAATGTAGTCTTACAGCCATAAGGACAATTAGTTACTCCCTCTACGGTATCACAAGCATCAATACATTGGTTATAATATATAGTACCACTGCCATCGTCACAACTTGAACCCGTCGGAGCTTTAGTTCCTGAACAATTTTCTTCAGTATATAGATACTTGTCAGGATTACATTTGCAATTACTATAACAATAACCGACCCAAGGATAATTTCCCATCAGGTCGCAAACCATATCGCCTTTTTGAGCGG
>JAFTII010000022.1 GCA_017457005.1 Alphaproteobacteria bacterium
CCGTCATTACATTCATCTCCGGATGGTGCCATTGTGCCGGTACAGTTATCTGAAGTATAGGGATATTTATCAAGCTTACATTTACAATTACTATAACAATAACCGACCCAAGGATAACTTCCCATTAGGTCGCAAGTCATATCGCCTTTTTGAGCGGCATCAAGCCACCCGTTCGGACATCCTCGTTCTTTATCAACAACACCATTTTGCGGATTATCTTCTAACCCGTTAGAGCGATTAGTGTTATCTCCTAAATAGTCAGGTAACCAATAAACTTTAGCAAAAAGATTGCTTGCATTTAGCAACAAAATGCTTACAATAACATATATAATATGTCTGTAGCCGGACATAGTTTTTGCTCCTGTAAATCAGTTACCTGATTTTAGGATAGTATTGTTTTACACAAATGTCAAGATGGTATCAAGCTAACTGGACAGAGAAAGGGATTAGTGATTAGGTATTAGGTATTAGTAATTAGTAATTAGACATTAGTGATTAGAGGTAACTGTCATTGTTTGTGTTGTTCGGGCAAGCTCTAGAAAAAATACTCCGGATATGCCGGAGTATGACTGGAAATAGGTAAGTAAGAGTATGGCAAGAAAATTTATTATGAATTAAGAATAAAAAAAGGGAATTTGTTTTTTACAAATTCCCTTTTGGGTGTTTTTTATTTTATGCTTCAGGAACAGATGATTGAGTCCTTTTGGCTTCATCTACCGGAGATTCTGAAGATTTATCTATTGATTTTCCGGCGATGACATCTTTGATTTCTTCTCCGGTTAAGGTCTCGTATTCCATGAGAGCTTTAGATAAGGTTTCCCATTCTTTTTCATGCTCTTTAAGAAGTTTTGTGGCTTCTGCATGAGCTGTTACAACCAAATTCTTTATCTCCGCATCAACCAATTTGGCGGTGTCTTCACTCATGTTTTTGCTTTGAGTAACGGATTTGCCTAAAAATACTTCTCCGGTATTTTCTGCATAAAGCACAGGACCTAGTTTTTCACTCATTCCCCATTCGGTAACCATGGAGCGAGCAAGGTTGGTTGCCGCAGCAATATCGGAAGAAGCACCACTGGTAACTTTTTTGGAACCAAATTTGAGTTCTTCTGCTACGCGGCCTCCCATCATAATAATCAGGCGAGAAAGCATTTTTATTTTAGAATAAGAATATTGATCTTTTTCCGGTAATTGCTGAACCATTCCTAATGCTCGTCCGCGAGGGATAATGGTTGCCTTGTGAATAGGATCGGTTTCTTCAACAAAAAGAGAGCAAATAGCGTGTCCGGCTTCGTGGTATGCGGTTAGCATTTTTTCTTTTTCATCCATAGCCATTGATTTACGTTCTGTACCCATTAGTACTTTGTCTTTAGCATCATCAAAGTCTTTAGATGTTACTTTGTGTTTATTTTTGCGTGCGGCGAGTAAAGCTGCTTCGTTTACCAAGTTGGCAAGGTCTGCCCCTGAAAAACCGGGAGTGCCGCGTGCAATTACAGAAAGATTTACATCTTTAGCAAGAGGGACTTTTTTGACATGAACTTTCAAAATTTCTTCGCGCCCTTTTTTATCTGGGTTGGTTACGGTTACTTGCCTGTCAAAACGACCGGGACGCAACAATGCCGGATCTAATACATCGGGACGGTTGGTTGCGGCAATGATGATCACGTTTTCGTTATCTTCAAAGCCATCCATTTCTACTAATAGTTGGTTGAGGGTTTGTTCACGTTCATCGTTTCCGCCACCAAGCCCTGCTCCGCGATGACGACCGACAGCATCAATCTCGTCTATAAACAATAAACATGGAGCATTTTTTTTGGCCTGAGCAAACATATCGCGTACACGACTTGCTCCGACGCCAACGAACATTTCAACAAAGTCTGAACCGGAAATTGAAAAAAACGGAACATCTGCTTCCCCGGCCACAGCTTTAGCAAGCAAGGTTTTGCCTGTTCCCGGAGGGCCGACCATCAACACACCTTTAGGGATTTTTCCTCCTAGACGTTGGAATTTTTGCGGATCTTTTAAAAAGTCTATAATTTCTTCCAATTCTTGTTTGGCTTCATCTGCACCGGCAACGTCAGCAAAAGTAACTTTTTTGGTGTTTTCTATAAGTCTGGCACGTGATTTGCCGAAGCTTAAAGCTTTGTTGTTGCCGGAGTTGGCTTGGCGCATAAAAAATATCCACACGCCAATGAGCAGAATCATCGGAAACCAAGAAACTAAAATTCCCCATAAGTTATCTGAGGTATTATCTATCGGTTGTGCCGTTACTTTAACATCATTGTTTCTTAATTCTTCTACCATATTGGGGTCAAAAGGGGCATAGGTATGAAAATGTTTACCATCGGTATAAACACCGTTGATATCTGCTCCGGAAATGGTTACTTCTGAAACTTTTTTATTTTCAACGTGTTTCATAAATTCTGAGAATGCAAGTTTTTCTGAGTTGGCATTTCTGCCGTCTCCGACAAACATATTCATTGCTCCGGAAAGAAGAATGATAGCTAAAATCCAAACTATAATGTTTCTGCCCATTTGCATTGTAAGTTACCTTTTGTAAAATTGTTGACTATTTTCATATATAGTTTTTTTATTTCCAAAACACAAGTGATGAAAAAAATACGTGTATAAAAAAAGCGGTTCTCTGTGAACCGCTTTTTTGAATTTGAAGCTGATTATTTAGCAGCGTCAATGGCATTTTGTAAGGTGGCTTCATCTAAAGCACGAACAATTTTGCCATTCAAGATCAAAGTCGGTACACCACTGATTCTTAATTTAGAAGCTAAATCAGAAACTTCATCCATAGTGTTTTTAACTTTGTCAGAATTCATATCTGCTTTGAGTTTTTCTAAATCTGCTCCGGCCAATACGGCAGCTTCATCAATTTTGGCTTCTGTCATTTGACCTTTGATTTCAAAAATTGCAGAGTAAACTTCTGCAAATTTGCCTTGCTCTTTTGCAGCTAAAGAAGCTTTAGCAGCATAATTAGACATCGGAGATAAGAAAGCCAAAGGTTTGCTAACAACTTTGAGGTCTTCATTCTTAGCAATGATGTTTTTCAAAACAGGGTAAATTTTGTGGCAATATCCGCAAGAATAGTCAAAGAATTCAACTAATACGATTTTTCCATCCGGATTACCTAAAGTACCGTCATTAGCATTGTTGTATAAAGCTTCGGCATTTTCTTGCATTAATTTTTGAGCTTCTTTTTCAGCGTTTTCTCTTTGAATAGCATCAAATTTTTGCATAGCATTAACAATGATTTCAGGTTTGTTCATCAAAGTTTCTTCAACATTGTTCTTTTTGCAGCAACAACACATAATGGCTAAAACCAAAGCAGCTATTGCCAGTACTAATGCTGTTAAAGAAACATAAGCGGGGTTAAGTTTTTTCATTATCAGAATCCTCAATTAATATTAATCAACGTGTTTAATTTAAACAAAGATTATCATATTTACAAGCCTAATTTTTAATTATTTTTTGTATATAAATTATTTCTTCATAAATAAGGGGCATAATATGTTAATAAAAATGCTAAGGAGTTAAAATGTTTCATGTTAATTTTTCGTTGTTTTCTCAAACAAAAGCTTTAGAAAACAAAATAGATATGTTTCATGATAAATTGCTTGATGCTGCGATGACTTTTAAAAAAGCCGTGGCGGTTTATTTGGAGCAAAAAAGAAGTGATGATTTTAAAAAAATATCTAAGCAGATTAAGCAGATAGAACATGATGCGGATAATCTGCGGCGGGAGATAGAAAATAATCTTTATTCTCAAAATTTGATTCCCGATTTGCGAGCAGATGTTTTGCAATTGGTAGAAAATTTGGATAGGGTAATTAATAAGTTTGATGAGGTGGTTTATAAATTTTATGCCGAACAGCCGGAAATTGCAAATGAGTATCATTCACGAATTAAAGAATTGTGTTCGTTGAGTGCTGATTGTGCGGAAAATATGGCAAAAGCCAGCAGAGCTTTTTTTAGAAATGTGAGTTCAGTAAGAGATTATTCGCAAAAGGTTTATTTTATTGAACATGAATCGGATTTAAGCTCAAGAAAACTAACAGAAGCAATCTTTGATTCAGATTTGCCGTTGGCAAATAAATTGCAATTAAACGGATTTGTTACGGATATTGCCGATATTGCCGATACAGCAGAAGATTTTATTGATGAGCTGCTAATTTTTACCATTAAGAGAGATATTTGATGGGATTGAGCTTTTTTATATTTTTAAGTTCCGGATTATTTTTAGGGTGGTCGCTGGGAGCCAGTGATGCTTCTAATATTTTTGGTACTGCCGTAGGAACAAAAATGGTTAAATTTAGAACGGCTGCAATTATTGCCTCGGTTTTTATTGTTTTGGGAGCGGTTAGTGCCGGCGATGGTACAACACAAACTTTGGGGCAATTGGGTAGTATAAATACTTTGCCGGGGGCTTTTATGACCGCTTTGGCTGCAGCTCTGACAATATATTGGATGGTAGAGTTGTCTATGCCGATTTCTACTTCTCAGGCAATTGTGGGGGCTATTATCGGATGGAACTTTTTTGCTTCAAAACCAACAGATCCGGCTGTGCTTACGAAAATTGCCGCAACTTGGGTGATGTGTCCGGTATTGGCAGGGGCTTTTGCGGTAATGCTATATTATTTGGTAAAGAAAATAATAAGAGTATCTCATTTACATTTGATAAGACAGGATTGTTATTTGCGTGTGGGGCTTATATTGGCCGGTGCTTTTGGCGCGTATGCTTTGGGTGCTAATAATATTGCTAATGTTATGGGGGTTTTTGTTCCGGCGAGCCCGTTGCAAAGTTTTATTTTGCCATGGGGATGGGAACTTAATGCTACACAAGTTTTATTTCTGATTGGCGGTTTGGCAATTTCTTGCGGAGTTATAACTTATTCTCATAAAGTTATTAATACTGTCGGTAACGGGGTAATGAAAATGTCTCCGTTAATGGCTTTTGTGGTGGTTATAGCTCAATCATTAGTATTGTTTTTGTTTGCTTCAACGGAATTGCAAGAGTTTTTGCATTCTAACGGTTTGCCGGCTTTTCCGTTGGTTCCGGTTTCCAGCTCGCAAGCAGTTATCGGCGCGGTAATGGGAATCGGAATTTATAAGGGCGGAAGAGATATAAATTGGCAGCTGATTGTGAAAATAGCCATGAGTTGGGTGGCTACGCCATTAGTGGCGGCAGTTGTTTGTTATGTGTCGTTATTCTTTTTGCAAAATGTATTTGCTTTGGAGGTTTTCAGATAATGAAAGTAACTATCGCCGCAATCGGAAAGTGTAAGAAAAATTCTCCGGAAGCAGAGATAATAAAAGAGTATCTAAAACGCTCAAAATGGGATGTGCAAATTAAAGAAAAAGACAATTCAAATCAAGAAGACGAAGCTAAGTTCTTAAACGGAGCAATCCCTCTAGGTGCAAAAGTAATAGTGCTGGATGAAAGAGGAGAAAATCTGAAATCTGCAGAATTAGCAGAGAGGATAGGAAATTGGCTTAATAACGGATGTTCGGAAATTTGTTTTTTGATAGGAGGAGCAGACGGGCATTTGCAAGAAACAAGAGATAGGGCGGATATGGTGTTGTCTTTCGGCAGATTAACTTTACCGCATATTTTGATGAGAGCGGTGTTAAGTGAGCAAATATATCGTATTCAAACAATATTAGCGGGGCATCCGTATCATAGAGAATAAATTGACAAAAAATGATGTTTGTGTTAAACAAGCACTAATATTGTATTTTTATTAAATTAGTTATGGAAAAGAAATATTTTTCTGAATGGTGTTCAAGGAATATCTTTCAGGTAAGAAATTTGTTTATGAAAAACAAAAAAGCAAAGTTTCCTGTCAAAGAACAAAAGGCAATAGCAGTTTCGGGCGCACAAGAAATAGCAAAAACCGAAATTGCATATTCTGCAAAAGTTTTGGCTTATTGGTTGTATTTAAGACCAGCAAAAATAGAACTTTGGGATATCTTTGATAAGAAAAATCAGGGATATTTGACAAGTGTGTGGGCCGCTCAATATGATGATGCCATTTGGTGGATGCAGGTTGGAACAAAAACGGTGTTTCGCTCAAATCCGGCAGATTTGGTGTATTCTCCGACAGTAAACTTTAGGCTGATTGTTAAAGAAGAAACAAATTTTAATGTTGTGGCAGTTTGTACACGTGAGAAACAAAAAATCATGGCGTTAAAATTGCTTAAGGTGCGCAATATTCCGATGGATGAGGAATATCCCGTAAATTGTAATTCATTACCTTGTTTTTTTGAAGAACTTGAGTTTTGAATGATAAAGACCTCTTCAATATATGGAGAGGTCTTTTTTCTGATGTATCTATTTATTTAAGAGTTCTAGCATCCTTTCTGATAAAGCTGAAATTCTTTGCATATCCTCTTGAAGGTCATTTTTTTGATAAATTTTGATTAATCGCGTGCAAAGTTTGATTATTTTTCGGCATTTATCTTTTACACGTAAATCTAATTTTCCGGTTTCCGTAAGCATTGATTCTAATGCCATAATTTGTTGTTGATCGGAAATTGCAACAGATAATGCTTTTTGGTAATATGTATATGCAATTAAAGGCATGTTCTTTTTACGATATGAACTTCCGATGTTGCTATATGCCCAATAAAGCAAAGTGTTTCGTTTGATACTGTTATTACTGCGGCATTCTGCCGAGTTTGTGCAGAAACCGATAACTTTGTTGTAGGCCGTAATCATTTCATCAAGGCTTTTGCTACCGGCAATTTCATTGTTAGCTTGCTTAAAAGCGTGCATAATATTTTGTGGAGAAGCGGGGGAGTGCTTTTCCGTTCTTTCCATAATTATACCTCCTTAATTTAGTGTGATTTATTTTTGTCAAAGCCTGTGACACAACTATGACTGACTACGCCCCCGGTTTTGATGCAATAATCTTCTCTTACTAAGCCATATTTTGCGTGAATGGGGCATTCTTCGCACAAGCAACCTTTGTCTTCTTCAATGCAATGGCTTTTTTCAAAAGCACAAAACATTCCTTCAAAATGATCTGTTTGCTCAAGATCATTCAGTAATTTTAACATGTTGATAGGGTAGTTTTTTATTTTGCATCCGGTTGTATATGATGGACATTCACGACAACGACAATCTTGCAGATTTTCTTTGGTTTTAGCTACTTGCATTTTTTTCTCCTATAATTGTTTGTAGTTTAAATAAGTATTTCTTTGGATACAAATAGCAATAGATATTAAGGATTAGGAAATCTTCGTCCACCACGCTCAATAAAGATTTGACACTTTATTTTTAATATGCTATTCTGTAATTAAACAATTACAAGGATAGGATAATGTTCAAGCTCGGAGTAATATTATTAACTTTGCTTGTGCAGATAAATTCTGCATTAGCCAAAGTTTGGTTATTACCGGATTATCAGCGCAAACAGATTTATTCGCACCGTATTAATGGCGAAGATAAAGAACGTCCCAACAATGGTGGAGGTGATTTCTCATGTTCTAATTATGCCGGAATGTTGGACTTATCCGCAATCGTCGAAGATATTGATTGGACCGATTACTCTTATGGTCCAAAGACCTGTTGTTCCAACTGGATTTGTAAATCCTCCTCGTTC
>JAFTII010000023.1 GCA_017457005.1 Alphaproteobacteria bacterium
ATATTTCACTGTATCATACAATTAGCAAAAAGTAAACATCTAATATAAATACATTCATTATTACCGCTACCATAATACAATTTTTGAAATCTTCTTATTTTTCTCTTCAAATCAGTATAATATTCCAGATTTTCGGCCAGAAACTTGCTAATTATGCTCGACCATAACAAAATCCGCCCTTTATGGGCGGTTTTTTGTTATGGTTTGAAATAAAGACCGCTTGAACCAGCGAGGCGCTGGTTTGACTACCAGCGAAAGGCGGGCGGGAGAACGCCGGTCGGCATTGCCGATGAGCGCAGAGGCAACTCAAACGAAGTGCAGAGTAGTCCAGTCATTCCGACCATAACAAAAAAACCGCCTTTCCATACAAACGGAAGGCGGTTGGTTTTTGTGTGCAAATTGCTTTACTGAAAGGTTTTTATCCAGCATCGGCATTCCTAGCTTTCCGGTCTCCTTTTCAAACATTGCGTTTAATACTACTTTCCAAAGGCGTTTATCTACCCAGTCCTTACCTGACTCCATCTTTGGGTTGGAAATGTTCTCGCCGGCAATATTAAGCTAGCACAGAAAAACTGTTATAATAATTTAATAGTCTTACAAAAGTAAGGGTATTTTTATATTGTATTATTTTTTTGTCAATGTTTTTTTAGCTTAAAGATTGTTGTTTTTTGAACAGTCTCAAACAAAGCATAAGCTGATGCTGTATATGGCAAAACTGTTTGTGATCCGGATATCCTAACTCTAACCGAACGATAAAATTCGGAATTTGAATCATCTATATCTGATAAAATTATTTTATGTATCAAAACAAAACTTTCATCAATTTTCACGTGTTGTTTACTTGTTCTTAATATAAAGTCAAAAGTCTTTGCGTAGTTTATGCTTTACCAATTAGCAGCGGTATATATTTTAAAACGGAAAACCGCCTTTCCATACAACGGAAGGCGGTTAGTTTTGATTGTGCAAAGTCTTAAAGAAAGAAGGGCTACATAGTTCTGCAACCTTTTGAAAATAAGACCGGTTTACTTCTGTACTATTACCCTGACAGTCATAAACTTTTTGCGTGGTCTTTGTGGACTTCTCTTTGACCGCTAACGAATTGTTATCCCTATAGGTAGCCGGTATTGATGAAAAAAGGCATTAGAAAGGGAACTGGAACATTATCGTATGCGATATATAACAATACACATAAAACTCCTTTTGGTGTTGAACTGGTGATCAATCAGACCAATACCTCAACTCTTAGATACGAAAGATAATTATTGACGCGTCCAATATTAATAAGTACCATTCATAAAAAAGAGATTTACATCTGTGCTGTTATCAAAACACACTATTCACAGATGAGGTGATCATGGCATTCGCCATCCATATCATAATTCATACATATTCTTAATTAAACGGTATCTTTAATATCATGTTTATTTTTTTTGTCAAGTATTTTGTGAAAAATAAATTTATGTCAATTTAGAAGTTCTTAATTTATCTCAAAGCCCTGTTTCAAATTTACGCTATGTTGAGCATATTCAAAATACGTGATATAATTATGTACAGAATGGAGACTGATTAATGAACAAAATTAAACAAAAAGCTCTACAAAAGCGGATAAAAAAGTTTTGGAGTTGCACACTCCTGATGGAAGAAAGCTTAATTGTAATTTTTTGAATAAATTTGATTTTGCAATAGCCGGAACTATTACTGATAATACTACAGGATATACTAAGACACGGACAGAAGAAGATGCCAAAATTATGAATGACAGCACCGAAAAGAAAGCTGCCATTGAAATTATAAGAAGAGTTAAAAATCCTAATGACCGACAAGCAATGTTACAATATGTGCATAGAATGAGGGGTGAAGCTGATAATTTTAGAAATGAAGGTAATGCTGAAATGAAAACATATACTTCTGTAAATAACCGTAATATCACCGGAACCGATAAAACAATCAAAACAGAAAAAAGAAAATTTAATATTATGGCTCAAAGACAAATAAGAGGATTTAAGGCTGATAGGCATTAAAACAAAGAAATTGATAAATATTACTCAAAATAAAACAGCAATTTGTTAAAATCAAATTGCTGTTTTTATAATAGTTTTGCTATCTGACTTGAGACAACTTCTGATGAAGAGCTTGCTGAGATACTATCTTATTATTAACCGTTTTTCTTATTCCTGTCCCATTAGTTATTTTCTTGTCAAATTCTGATCCGTCAACGAATGGTCCAATGCCCATCTTTTCAAATTTTCCGGAGTAAATAACCCATGATCCTTGTTCATTGCTATCTGTTTTTCTGTTAACAATAGTAGCCTTTTTTTCGCCACCGGAACTGATTTCATAAACGTCACAAGAGCCGTCTTTGCTTTTCCGTATAGTATTTTTTGGGGAATTAATCATATTAACAACGTCTTTTGCTGTATCTTTTTCTTCTTTCTCTGTCCAAGTAAGATCGTCTGAAATATGTATGGTCATGATTTTTCTCCTAAAATTAGCGCATATATTTATTGTAAGTTATTATATCAAAAGGACAGTAATTTGTAAATAGTTATTATATAAGATAAATTACATACCACCCAAATTCCGATACTGATAAAATATTCTTCCAACAAATGTGTATATTAGTTTTTTAGATTATCTTTAGCAAACTCCGTTTAGCCAAGCTTGTCATTTTTTGTATGTTTTAAATAGGTTTTTATAAAGAATTGCAATTGTTATCTGCATAATAACCATTATCCAAAAAGCTGTTTGAAGCGAAGTATAATCGGCAATCAGTCCAAAAAAGTAACCCAATATACCGGTAAACATACCTTGTAATAATGAGCAGATTGATTCCATGGTTGCGCGCAGACTTTTGTTATATTCCTTTTGCTGTAATGTTGCTTGAGCCGTAATTCCTATGCCGTATCCCAAATTTGTTAATGACGAAACAAAAGGGGTTAAAGCGTTGTTTAATATCAGACCGACCGAGCGTATAAAGGCCATTCCTATACGTGAATAAAATAACAGTTGCAAAAAGTTAAATTTACGAAATATCGGCATAAGCAAAAAACTGAAGTACCCCGAAGTATGAGTTATAATTCTAACCACATTTATAAGATATAGAGGAATTAGTTTTGCAAAATATAGGGCTTCAAATCTATACATAGTCAGCAATGTACTGCTATCCAGTATTGTCATGGAAACATAATTTCTTAATTTTTTTCTGTTTTTTAATAGTCTAATACTTTTAGTAAGATGTTGCCACGGTGTCATGGAGTTATCGGCATTTGATTTAGGCTCTTTTAGCATGAGAACAACAAATATCTTTACCAAAGCAGGAATTACAGATAACCAAACCAAATATATAAGCGGAAAGTAATATGTAACCACCATTCCGATAATAGCACTTATTAATAATCCGATTTGATTAAAACTGCATAATTGCGAATAAACTTTATCAAACAATTTTTTGCTTCTCAAATCACTCATGGTTTCATATACAAGGGCAGTGTCCGTTCCGGAGTGAAAAGCTACGCCGATTCCTCGGGATATTGAGCCCAAAAACAACATCCAAATACCGCCATACACACTGGCTAACGCCCAAAAAAGCATATTTAGAAACATACATAATGATGAGGCGATTATATTAAACCTGCGGCTTTTTCTGTCAGATAATATACCAAGCGGAATTTCAGCGATACTGGCAACCACAGATATAAGAGAATATGCCAAAATAGCTAAAGTATATGACTTGCATATATCCTGAAAATATACTACCGCCATGGCAGAAAAAAGCCACATTCCCGTGAGTAGATGATATAATTTCATTATTGCTATGTTTTTGCGCATTGTAACCCTTATATAGTGTTGTGAAATTTGCCGTGAGTTTAATCGGAGATGTATAAATAAAGAGTAAATAACCTGAATTTGTGTACTCTGATATAATTTTAATATTGCACAATAGCTGAATTAATGCTTTTATTTAAGTAAAGAGATAATTAAATAAGAGGTTTCAAATGTCGCAGCATTGCCATCATCACCATCATGGCGAAATAAATAAAAAATCTGTAAAATTACTGATTTTGTCTTTTGCAATCAACATGCTTTTATCTTTGGCCGAAATTATCGGCGGTATTGTTTCCGGTAGTGTTGCTTTAATAGGAGATGCGCTTCATAATACATCAGATGCGTTATCAATATTAATTGCGGTTATAGCATTTAAGGTCGGCAGCAAAAAAGCTTCTTTAAAATATACCTATGGCTTTAAGCGGGCTGAGGTGGTCGGAGGATTCGTAAATTTAATCTTATTATTTGTTTCCGGATGCTACCTGTTAATTGAAGGGATTTTACGTTTAATCAATCCTGAACAAATTGAAGGTATAATGATTATTTGGATTTCGGTTATCGCTTTATTGGTTGATATTTTTACGGCAAAGATTTCCCACCATGATGCCCATCATAATGCCAATATGAAGATGGTTTTTATTCATAATTTGGCAGATGTATTTGGTTCAATCGGCGTTATTATTTCCGGATTTTGTGTTGTATGGTTTGGGATATATCGTATAGATGGCGTGGTTGCTGTTTTAATCGCCTTTTATATGATTATTCAGTCAATTACCTCATTTTCAGGTATAGTAAATATTTTAATGAATGCTGCTCCTGATAATATTGATATTGAAGAAGTAAAAAAATCTATTCTGAAAATTAAAGATATCAGAGATGTACACCACATTCATTTATGGAGTATAAGTGAGCATAATATTGCGCTGGAATGTCATGTTGAAAGCTGTAATGCAGACGTTGTTGTGACAATAACGGAAGTATTAAAAAATAAGTTCGGCATTAATCATTGTAATATCCAAGTGGAAACAACATCTTGCGGTCAATTTTGTGATTTATAAATTTTTTGCTGCAAATATTAATATATAATCAAAGGTAGTTGAAAAAATAAAATATTTATGTAAACTAAAAACAATCTTAAGCATAAAGGAGTATAAATAATGATTGTTAAGAATATATTTTGGGATGTAGATGGAGTTTTAGCTAATCTAAATTATGCTTATTATAATTTTTTAACCAAGCATCCCAAATATGCGCCGATGTATGGAAATATCACATGGGATCAACTGCCGGAAGTTTTGCCTATAGTTCCCAAATATGGAGCATTAGAACTGAAAACTCATCCTACTATGGGAACTGATATGGATTATGATTTTTGTCATTCTCCGGAGTTTTTCACTAACAGACCACTCTATCCTAATGTAATTGAAACCTTAAAAGAGTTTCATCAAAAAGGGTATCGCCAATTTACAATGTCTGCTACTTTTGATGTTGAAACTAAAACTAAGTTTTTGAAAACATTGTTAGCGCCGGTAACAGATTTCTTGACAATTAAATGCGTGCAACATGGTAAATTTATGCATGATACCGCCAAAGAAGATATGTTGAAAGCTTGCTTTGAAGAATATGGCTTAAAAGCTGAAGAAACAATTTTGGTTGATGATAGAATTTATAATCAATATGCCACAATCAATGCCGGGGCTAATCCGATTCGTTATCGTTGCGAATTTACAACTGATTTGCCTGAAGATTTGAAGTGGATACCGGAAGTTAAAAGCTTAGAAGAATTAAAAAATTGGTTAAGCACAAATACCACAATGGAATAACTTTAAATAAAGCTCATCTTTGGATGAGCTTTAATCTTTAGAGTATGTCAAATGCCGACATCAGGTTGTAAAATTTTGTTTTATTTAATGTAATTTGTGGAGAGATAATTTGAGCTTGTTTCAAATATTTATTGGTTTTTTAATTTTGATTTCAATATAACTTTGTCGGATGTTCCGCACAGCTCCCTTGTGTGATAAAAGAGCAAACTGTATTTCCATATTATGCTGGATTTACCGAGAATGATGTTCGTAATATGCGAACAAGTATTGAAACTTACGAGGAGAGTAAAAAGATTTTTTTCTCAGCGTATAAGTTAGACTAAAAAAATAAAGCCTTATGAAAATAAGGCTTTATTTTTTGTAAATGGCTGTTTGGTACAATAAATATATTACCCTGTTATATGAATTTAGCTTGCAGTTTGAGTAATTTGTTTGTATTTTGATTTTATGTGTAAAATATAATCAAATAGGAATAAAAATGTCTGTATTAGTTACCGGAGGAGCCGGTTTTATAGGTTCTCATACTGTAGATTTATTGGTGGAAAAAGGTTTGGATGTTGTGGTGGTGGACCGCGCACCGGCAAAGTATGCCAACCCCAAAGCCGTATATTATCAAATAGATATAAATTCTGCCGAATTTTCTAAAGTATTTGTTGATAACAATATAGAACAAATCATCCATTTGGCTGCCCAGCCTTCGGTAAGTTACTCTGTTGCCAATCCTTTGGACGATGCAAAAGATAATATTTTTGCCTCTGTCAGAGTTATTGAATTGGCAAAAAAGCATAAAGTTCGGAAAGTCATAGTTTCATCTTCGGCGGCTCTTTATGCAGATCCGCAATATTTTCCTATAGATGAAAAACATCCCACGGCTTATATTTCTCCTTATGGTATATCTAAACATGCCATGGAAGAATACTTAAAAATTTCCGGCCTTAATTATATTATTTTTCGCTTTTCCAATGTATTCGGGCCCCGACAAAATAGTTTGGGAGAGGCAGGAGTCATTGCTATTTTTACCGATAATATGGTACAAAATAAGCCGATAACCATTCATGGTAGCGGCAACCAAGTACGAGATTTTATATATGTAAAAGATGTTGCTAATGCTCTATATATGGGGGTTATCAGTAATATTAGCGGTGAAACCGTAAATATATCAAGTAATAGTGAGACTTCGGTTAATCAATTGTACCAAGAGCTGAAAAATATCAGCAATTATTCTCTGGATGCGAGTTATAGTGTAGCTCGTGCCGGCGATATTGAGAAAAGTATTTTAGATAACCGTAAAGCACAAAATTTATTAAGTTGGAAATGCCACACACCCTTTGTTAAGGGATTGCAGGAAACAGTTAAATTTTTTAAGGAAATTTAATCTGAATTGAAAATATTTCCCAAATAAACTCATTAATGCTCATTATTAATGAGAATTCTTTAGCTTGCACTTTTGTTAAAAATAAGCTACCATAATATTCTAACCTTAATTATGTTAGGTTGCAGAATTAATACGATAAGAGTATAACAAGAATGGTTACAAAAGTCGCATATGGGCAAAGAATTGCTAAAAGTGAAAAATATCCTGATGGTTGGAAAGATTTAACAAAGTCACAAATTAACCTTGATGTTCCAACTGTTATATGTTTGGGCGGTGATGGTACTATCGGCCCACGATCTGCCAATGCTATGGCAAAATATGCTAACCAATTGTTGGGGCGCAACGGGTTAGAGGATAATGAAGAAATACAAGTTTTAAGTGTATATTTTGATGGAGCTAATCGTTTAGAGATGACCAATAGTCGTTTTTGTCATCGTTCAGATGACAAAATGTCCTATACGGCGGAAGAACAAAATCCTAATTATATCTATGATTTATATGAAGATATTATCAAAAAAAATCTTTATAATCAAATGGGTGGAAAAATAGCAGTTTCACAAGCTCAAAAAAAATTGCGCAATTTGAATGTTTTAGCCTTTTGTCATGGTGACTATGTAACTTGTAAATTAAATGAAGTTATGAAACAAGATATGCTAAGTCATGGTTATTCTGCAAAAGAAATTGATTCTATAACTAAGCAAGTGGCAGTAGTTTCGGTAGTTCCGCAAGATAAATTGTCTAAGTCAAGTTTTTCTAAAATTGGTTTTGCTTCTTTAGATGATTATCATTATGATTCTCACGATAGTTCCGCAGTAACAGATATGTTTGAACTTGATAGTAATGAATGTTCCGTCATCGGTATTGTTGAACGTCCTACTGAAAGTAAAGCTCATCGTTCACGAATGTTTTATTTAGATAATTTGCTTGATTATAATTCAATAGAGGATAAGTTTTCTGTTTGGTTAGGGAAAACCGAGAAATTACATCAGATGACTACGTACATCAATTTAGATTATAATAACGAATTTGGCGTAAAATCAGCCTCGGGTAAAACATTTTCATTGATGATTGCACAAGCTTTACAAAATTGTGTTTCAAATTCATGCCAAAATGTGCAGACTGAAAATTTGATGGAATTGAAACTTGATGAAATATTTAAAAATAATCATCCGGCATACAAAACAGGAGAAAGTAAACTAAATGCAAATTATCTTTCCATAGATGTAGAAGCGGAAGTCAATAAAGCACTTACTAAAGGACAAAAACTTGACAATATATTATATCCTCAGCCATCGCCGACATTATTAACCGCATCACATCAAAAAGAGTAAGTACATAAACTTAATCAAAAATTAAATATCTTAATTTAAAGTGCTAAATTATTGATAATATAAGGATCTTTTATATGAACATATTTTTTGAAGTTTTAGGATATGTTGCAGGAATTTGTACGGCAATAGCATTTTTGCCTCAGGCACTCCAAACCATTAAATACAAAAATGTAAGCGGTTTATCTTTAACCAGTTATATTATATATTGTTTAGGTGTGGTTTCTTGGATACTGTATGGTTGCTATTTGCATTCATTACAGATGATGGTTTTTAATGCTATTTCTTTGTTTTTTTCGGTAATTGTTTTAGTGTTGATAATCAAACATCGTTTAAAATAAATCAAAAAAAACCGATAACTTTAAGTTATCGGTTTAAGTAATACTACTTACAGAAACATTTCAAATCTGCAAGACATGTAGCCGGCATCTTCCAAAGAACAAGCTTGTCCGTAACATTTTGTGGAAATGTTAACAAATCTCATTTCTACCGGAGTATCATCATTTTCATGATAAACTTCTGCCGGCATAGGACCTGATTTTGGAAGAGTACCGAATTCTTGTTTGCAAAACGCATTGATTTCTTCATCGGTAATACGTTTTTTAAAGTCTTGATAATTTGTTGCCATAATTATTAAATTAAAAGTATATAAATCAGCTTAAATATAAACTTATTGGACAAAAAATCAACAGTTATTTTAAAATTGAAAAAAGGAAGCCTGAAAGCTTCCTTTTTTATTTGATAAGCCATTTTATCCAATTTGATGCCAAATTGTATAAACTAGATACAATAAGTATAAATACGGCAATAATTATCACTGATAAAAAGGTCAAAAAGGTGGCAAGGGCAACATTTCCATAGGTTTGGGATAGCGTTATTGAGGCGAATACCAACCAAAACAGAAATATTACGAAAGTACATGCAATGACAACATGTCCGACCCAAGATTCCCAATGTTTCCAAAGATCGCTGAAAACAAATTCATTTTTTACAGCATCAAAGATAAAATCATATGAATCACGAGGGTGTGTTATGCTAAAACACAATGTTCCTACAATCAGTGTTTCAAATATGGTTATTACCGTTCGCATGAATACGCTGTATGAATCGTCACTGGCTAAATAGCCAAAAATAAGAGCAACAGGAAAGGCTACAGAAATCAGCAGTTTTAATATAGAACGAATGATTCTGTTCTTAGGCTCCATGAGAATGAAAAACAAGACAAATGCCCCGATAATTATAGAGGCGTAAGCAATAATAGTGTACATAATCGTGAATTTTAATTAAATTAATAATATATTTATGTGCTTAAACATATTACTAAAAAAAATTTTTGTCAATAGGCGAGAAAAGCCATAACAAATCAAAGATTTTAGTTGTGATTTTGCTTTAAAGTATATATCATACATTCAAATTTATTGAGGTTAAAATGGCTGAGCCGCAGTTTATACATTTACGTGTTCATACCGCTTATTCATTGTCTGAGGGGGCGATGAAAGTGCCAGCTCTTATGCGCAAATTACATGAGCAGGGAGTGCCGGCAGTCGCTCTTACGGATACGGCTAATATGTTTGGCGGCAAAGCTTTTTCCAAGTTTGCGGCTGATGAAGGCATAAAACCGATTCTTGGTTGCCAGTTTTATCTTCGTAACCCTGATGCGGACGATGTTCTAAAGTCTAAAGGGCGTACTATTGAGCCGGACAAAATAGTTCTATTGGCCATGAGCGATGAAGGATACGCCAATATTATGCACCTGATGAAGTTATCATATCTTGATAACCCCTTGCCGACAGAGAAACCGCAACTCAAAATCTCTGACTTTGAAATTTATAATGCCGGAATAATTATGCTTACCGGCGGTCCGGAAGGACCTGTCGGACGCCTCTTGTTAGATCATCGTGAACAAGAAGCCGAAGATTGTCTGCAAAAACTACATCAAATATTTGCCGACAGATTATACATTGAAATTTCTCGTATCGGGCTGCAAGAAGAACAAAAAACCGAGAGTGCGTTTATAGAATTAGCTTATAAATACAATATCCCGTTGGTAGCTACTAATGAGGCTTTTTTCTTTGATGTTGATATGTATGAAGCTCATGATGCGCTGGTTTGTATTGCTGCGGCAGAATACGTTGCCAATGATAATCGTAAAAAGTTTTCTCCCAATAATCGGTTGCGTTCAGAAGCCGAGATGGTGGAGTTGTTTGCTGATTTGCCGGAAGCCTTGGAAAATACGGTTAATATTGCTAAACGTTGCAATTTCCTGTCCGAAAAGGTTGATCCGTTATTGCCGATTTTTGAGTGTCCGGATGGTCTTACTCAAGACGAATATATTTATCAGGAGGCTCGTAAGGGACTAAATGAGCGGATGGAGCGCCATGTCTATTTTGAAGGCATGACCGAAGCCGAGAAGAAAGAAATTGATGACAAGTATTTTGAACGTTTAGAATATGAGCTTAGTGTTATCAAAAAAATGGGGTTCTCCGGATACTTTCTTATCGTGTCGGATTTTATCCGTTGGTCTAAAGGACATGGCGTTCCTGTCGGTCCCGGACGAGGTTCGGGAGCGGGGTCTATTGTTGCTTGGTCTTTGCATATTACAGATTTGGACCCGATAAAATTAGATTTATTGTTTGAGCGTTTTCTTAATCCTGAGCGTGTAAACATGCCTGACTTTGACGTTGACTTTTGTCAGGAAAATCGTAGTCGCACAATAGAGTACGTTCAGAACAAGTATGGAGCCGATAAAGTTGCGCAAATTATCACTTACGGAAAATTACAATCTAAAGCCGTTATCCGAGATGTAGCAAGAGTTTTGCAAATGCCCTATGCGCAGGCAGACCGAATTTCTAAGATGATACCGCCTGGTGTTCAGGGAAAAAATCCGACCTTGCAAGAGGCTTTGGATCAAGTTCCCGAATTAGAACAAATGCGTCGTGAAGATCCGCAAGTAAACAAGCTTTTTGATATCGCTATGAAGTTAGAGGGATTATATCGTCACTCCGGAGTTCATGCCGCCGGTGTGGTTATTGGCGATAGACCGCTTGATTTATTGGTTCCGCTCTATAAAGATCCGCGAGCAGATATGCCGGTAACCCAATATGATATGAAGTTTGTTGAAGAAACCGGTTTGATTAAATTTGACTTTTTGGGGCTGAAAACTCTTACCGTTATCCAAAAAGCGGTGGATTGGATAAAAAAGACCAAAGGTATTGAATTAAATATGGACGAAGTCGCCCTTGATGATAAGCAAACTTATGAGATGTTGCAAAGAGGCGATACTACAGCCGTGTTCCAATTTGAATCCCCCGGAATGAAGGAAGTTCACAAGCAGATTAAGCCGGACCGATTTGAAGATCTTATTGCTATTGTTTCATTATACCGTCCCGGTCCGATGGACAATATTCCTACTTACATTAAGCGAAAACACGGAGAGGAAGAAATAAGTTATCTTCATCCTTCATTAGCTCCAATTCTTGATGAAACATACGGAATTATGGTTTATCAGGAGCAAGTTATGAAAATCGCTCAAGTTTTGGGCGGTTATACTATGGGTGGCGCTGATAAGTTACGTAAAGTAATGGGTAAAAAAATGCGTGACGAAATACCCAAGCAACGTAAAATGTTTACGGAAGGGGCTATTAAAAACGGTATTGCCGAAGATGTTGCCGGCAAGATTTTTGATCAAATGGAAAAATTTGCATCTTATGGCTTTAATAAGTCTCACGCAGCGGCATATTCTTTGGTTTCCTATCATACCGCATATCTGAAGGCTCATTATCCGGTTGAGTTTATGTGTGCTATTATGTCTTTGGATATTACCAATGTAGAAAAATTGCTTTTCTACAAAGAAGAAGGTAAAAAAATGGGCTACAAAGTATTACCTCCGGATATTAATAAATCTGATGCTGATTTTGCGGTTGAAGACGGTAATATTCGCTATGCTCTGGCAGCAATTAAGAGTGTTGGAGCTGCTAATATGAAAGCGATAGAAGATGAACGAAAAGCCCGCGGACCGTTTAAGGATATTTCTGATTTTATACATCGTATAGATGCCAAACAAATTAATCGTCGTCAGCTTGAACAATTAATTAAAGCTGGAGCATTTGACAGTATAGATAAAAACCGAGGCAAGCTCTTTGCGAATTTGGATACTATAATATCACATATTGCCTCATCTACGGAACTGAAAAACAGTTCGCAATCATCACTTTTCGGGGTTGAAGAACTTCAAGCAAAAGTAAAACTGGCTGATAAACCGGATTGGCCCGAGTTAGAACGTTTGCAATTAGAGGCAGAAGCCGTAGGGTTTTATCTTTCAGCGCATCCGTTAGACAGTTATTCAAGAGGCATTGAGCGTTTAGGGGTTAAAAAGTGCAGCGAAGTTATGCAAGGCATTCGTACCGGAGATACTATCCGTGCCAAACTTGCCGGTTGTGTAAATTCTTTCCAAAAAAGGATTTCTAAAAACGGTAATAAATATGCTTTTCTTGAAATATCTGACGGCAGTAGTAATTTTGAGGGATTGTTATTCTCTGAAGGAATGGCGCGCTATGAAGACGTTATCCAATCCGGACAGCCTTTATTGGTCAGTGTAACGATAGACAAGCAAGAGGAAGAAGGTCGCCCGCGCGTTATGATAAATCATGTTGATACTTTGGATAAAGCTATTGCTGAAGTATCAAACGGTCTTGAAATAAGTGTTTCAGATGTTTCGGTTGTCAGCAGTTTGCACAAAATTCTTCAACAAGATAGAAACGGAAAAAATAAGATATATATCAAACCTGATAATGATAATTGGGATATCAGGATAGAGCTTTCCGGAGGTTTTGCTCTATATGGCGATGTTTTGAGCCAAATTCGTTCATTGCCCGGAATATCTATGGTAAAGGAAATATAAAATGGCAAAAAACAAATCAGAAAATTTTAAGTTTTTAAGTTTTTTTAAATTCGGCAGTGATGGCAATATTATTCCTTTTTATCAAATACTGTTTGGTTCTTATGTCTTGCTGGTTAACCGTTTTAGAGATTTCTTTTATATAGGTGGTATATATGCACTATTAATTTCTTTGTTTCGTTTGCTTTGTGGGCAGTCGGTATTTTGCAGTTTTAAGAATTTTAGTCTAACATCGGTTTGCGTATATGATGTCTGGCTGTATATTGCCGGCAAGGTGTTGATTTTATACTTAATATCTGTTTTTTGTGTGCGTTATTATCAAGCAATATGGCAAAACAAAAAAAATAATTTATTGTCTGTTTTGCGACCGCAAATGGTTGATATTCGTTCATTCTTGGCAATGCTTTGTTTCTTTGCACTAAACAGCTTGCCCGGATTATCTTGGTATATCTTAAAAGAGCGAGTTCCTAATCCTGATTGGCGCATAGAGTTAACCTTTTTCGGCTTTGTTTCTTTAGGATTTGTTATTCCTCTGATTTGTTTACGTTTATATTCGCTTTTGGCAGATGTATGGAGTAATAATAAAATCAGTTCCGTTTATGAAATATGGAACAAAAGTCGTGGCAACAGTTTTCGTATGATTTTTAGTATTAGCATTTGGCTGGTTATTTTTGCCCTATCAACATCTGGATTATTAAGAAATCTAAGCTATTATGCAAGAGAAGCATCTTATGGCATGGTTATAATCGGCGATATTTTATATTCCGTACTTTTATTGTTAAATATCGGCTTTTTTATTAATTATTGTGGAATTCAGAAAAATACATTTAATAAGGAGAATTTAAATGGCAGCCCAAAACAAGATTAATCTTCCGTTTGGCGAAACTATAAAAAGAAGTTTCTTATACACCGTCTTAAATGGCAAGCTATTAGCAAAAATGCTGGCTTTTGGGTTGGTGTTGTTAGCTTATGAAATTTGGAGCGGATTTATTAATTTGCAAACTCTTGCGGCAGAAACTGCTGAAAGTGCTAATAGCTGGCAGGTTTTATCCGGCAACTTGCTATATATGCTGGTTTCTGTTGCCGTAATGGTTAATTATTGCCGTTTTATTGTTCTTAAAGCTCCGGTTGACTTTGGTTCATTGGCATTTTTTAAGCGTGTTGCAATTTTAATGTTAGCGATGTTTGTTTTTATATTTTCAATTTCTGTTCCGTTGACAATACTGTTTTCTTTAGCTCAAGCACTTGCTTCTTCGGTTTTATATTTGTTGGTGGTTGTTCTCGGGATAACATTTGTAATATGCCTTTCTCCGATGTATTTATATTTTACCGGTCTGGCAGTTGAAGATAAAAATATAACGCTGAAAGAAGCTTTTTCTTTAACCAAAGGCAATTATAACAAAATTTTTTGGGGTGCCATTTTAATGCGTCTTCCTTGCTTGTTGGCCACCCTTGGATTAGGAGTTTGGTGTAATGTAGCTTTGCCGGAAATCTATGTTTCAAAGCTTATTTTTAGTGTAGTATTTATTACCCTTTCATTATTAGATACATGTTTTGCGGCTTCATATTTTTCACATGTATATCAATATTTTACATTTTTTAAGAAAGAAAAGCTCTAACTTTCCAACAAATAAAGCTTATCAAAATCGTTTTGTTTAAGAATCTGATAAGCCAAATATGCCCCGTATCCGCTGTTGCAGTATATCGCAATATCACGATTACGGGGTATTGTTTTTAAATTATCTCTTATTGCTGTCAAAGGTAAATTTATAGCGTTATCCAAACCATTCTTGACAAATTCATTAGGATTACAAACATCAATCACAAAAGTGTCCGGCTCAAGTGTTCTGACATCTTTATATTTCAATCTGTTCAAACGCACTTCTTCGGCTAATGCCCCAATATTATTAATAATATCTTTAGGCTGAGATATTGACGGATGATAAGCTACATCTTCAAACATCAGGTCTTTTACTTTTGCATTATGTTGCATTTGCACGCTAAGCGCATTAATCCTTTCTTCTACTCCTTGTTTGCCGATGATTTGTCCTCCTAAAATAAGCCCGTCATCAGCAAAAAGCAGTTTCATATAAATCGGAGTAGGGGTAGGATAAAAAAGTGATTGATTAAATTGTCTCAAAACAACTTTTTGATATTCTTGTCCGATTTCTTGTAATTTCTCTTCACTGATACCGCAAATACCTGCGCTATAATCGGCAATTTTTATTATTTCACAATTTCTAAATCCGAATAAGGGAGTGCGTATTCCGGCAATATGGTTGGCAACAACACGAGCTTGTTTGGCTATTGTTGCCGGATTATTTGTTCTTTCCGGCAGATTTGTATCAACATTGATCATTTCTGATATTTTACCGCAAGCATAAACATCTCTATCATTAGTCTGCATATATTTATTTATTTTTATTCCGCCGGCACTTCCTATTTCTATATTCGCCATAATTGCCAATTTCAGATCGGGAGTTTTACCGGTTGCAATAACTACCATATCATAACGGCAGGATTCACCGTTTTTAAAATGTACGATATCATTTTTAAATGCTGTGATTTTTGATTTTGGGCAAAAATCAATGCCCTTATCTTTTAGAGTTTGTTCTAACTTTAGTGTCATATCCGCATCAAAGCTTGGTAAAATATGTTCGGCAAAATCTGTAATCAAAACATTAGCTTTTAACTGATGCAAAGCTTCTGCAAATGCCAAACCGACGGCATTTGCACCGATAACCAATACTTTCCGAACTTTGTTTTCATAATAATAATTTTTAAGCCTTTCCAAACTTTGCATAGAATTTACGGTAAATATATTTTCTCCCAATACTCCATGTATATCCGGACGTAATTGAATAGCTCCGGTTGCAATGATAAGTTTATCATAGCTTTCTGCTCGTTGATTCTGTATCAGCAATTTTTTGTTTTTTCGGTTAATTTTTATAACTTCATGTTCTAATTTTACTTTTACCTTAAAAATTCGTTGCATTTGCTCCGGAGTAGCCGCAAGCAAATCATTTTTTTCTTTTATTTTTCCGGATAAGAGGTATGGTAAGCCACACTTGGCAATCGCAAATTCTTGACTTTTTTCCAGAATAACAATTTCTGCATTCTCAATCCTGCGCCTTAATTTAGTAGCGACCGCAACACCGGTTGTTCCTCCGCCGATAATCACTATTTTCATATCTTTTCTCCCTGATTAATATAAAAATAGCTACCAAAAAAGAATTTATAAGAGCTACAGTCCAAAAAAACAGCTGTTGTTCACAACAGCTGATTTAAATTTTCTACTAAAAAGCATAGTCAGGCCAAGAATTATCATAGGTAATTGAAGTATTTCTAAATATATATGAGCAGTCTGTCATGTTTGACGGCATTGCAGGTGCTGCGCCGGTCAAACCACCACATCCCATGAACATTCTAACACCATTAGTTAATCCGGACGGTAATTCCGGTATATTGCCAGTCAGTCCGCTACAATTATAAAACATATCTGATCCGTCGGTTAATCCTGATGGTAGCACATTAAGAGAGCCGATAAGTTCACTACAATAACTAAACATATTTGATCCGTTGGTTAATTCTGATGGTAATCCATTAAGAGTACCGGTCAAACTACTACATTTATAAAACATATATGATCCATCAGTAATTTGTGTATTTTCTAATCCGCTAATAGATTCTAATCCGGAATTTTCATAAAACATAGATTCAGCAGACTTCAAACTTTCCGGCAATGCCACACTACCGGTAAATTTTGTTCCATAAAACATCCTATCCGCTACTTCTAATGTTGCCGGCAATTTCGGATAAGGACTGTTAATTGCTGTACATCCTCTAAACATACCGTTTGCATCAACCAATGTTGAAGGTAGTGGTGGAACAATTCCTGAGGTGATTCCTGAACAAACATCACTCATTTTTGTAATCCCGCTCTTATCAAGTTTTAACAAATATGTTGCTGCCGGAGAACTGCCACCATAATAAGTAAAATCTCCACTTAGTTTTACTGTATATGTTCCCACTTTAGTATAATAACAAGACACCGTTCCGCTGGATGACGCGGAACCTCCGGCTATTGTTCCATCTCCGCAATCCACATAAATATTACCGCCTCCATAAGTGAATGTTGCAGGTTCGCCTATAGCACTTATCTTAATTTTTACTGCTATCACATCTCCCAACTCATTATTCGGGTCGTAAGGATTATAATTATCGCCACCGGTTTCTCCTCCACTGCCTCCATCACTTCCACTGCTCAAGCAGGCGACTTGACTGATATCAAACGGGCAACGCAAGACTTTTGCCGTTCCGCAATCTGCCTCCGCTGAAGTATAGCCTAATTGACTGCAACTCGGTTGCAATATACACGTACTGTCTTGTGCTAATGCCGTAGTCGCTAACAGCACTAACGGACTTAATATCGCTAATTTTTTCATCTTCTCTCTCCTTTGTTTTTCTATTACCTCAACTACACCCACACCAATAAGCTCGCGGATTGTAATAACCGCGCGGACATCCGCCGCCACATTCCTCACACCAGTAATTATTCACATTATAATATCCTAGCGCACAG
>JAFTII010000024.1 GCA_017457005.1 Alphaproteobacteria bacterium
GCATTTAATAATAAAATGCTCACAATAACACATATAATATGTCTGTAGCCGGACATAGTTTTTGCTCCTGTAAATCAGTTACCTGATTTTAGGATAGCATTGTTTTACGCAAATGTCAATATATAATCAAAAGAGATGGACAGAGAAACTAATTCGTCATTAGGTGCCGTTGTCCGGCTTGTTTGGGCAATCTCATACAAAAAAGATACTCCGGACACGCCGGAGTATGGTAAAATAAACTTATATAATTGAGCATTTCAAAATAATATTCTCTGAAATTAAATGCTGCCATAGAATAAATTTTTTCTTGCCACTATTTAAATTTTTGCTATATTATCTATATAACAATGTAAGTATTACTTTTTGTTTTCTGCTGGAGTCATCGGACTTGGACTAAACAAAACTTTAGCAGTTTAGTATCCGGAGAGTTAAGATGAAGATTTTAATTGCAGATGACCATGCTTTATTTCGTGACGGTTTAAGCCTACATATTGAAAAGCTATATCCTAAAGCGGTAATTCTACAATCAGCAAATTTTTCGCAAGCAGTTAAAATTGTGCAAACAACGCCTGATTTGGATTTGTTAATTATAGATCTTGATATGCCGGATATGGATTGGACAGACGGCATTCGCACTTTACAAGAAGCAGCTCCTCAAACCGGAATTGCAATTATTTCTGCAACCGAAGACGCGCGCAACATAAAAAAAGCTCTGGAAATGGGCATAAGCGGTTATATTCCCAAAAGCTCAGATACCAAAGTAATTACATCTGCCATACATCTTATTTTGGAAGGCGGAACCTACCTTCCACCATCTGTTATGGAACAGACATCACACATCGCGGATACATCTTCTAAATCTGCTAAATTGCTCACTCCTCGCCAATCAGAAGTACTGAGCTATGTTGCTGAAGGTATGTCAAATAAGCAAATAGCCTATAAAATGAGTGTTTCTGAAGCAACCGTAAAATTACACATTAATGCTCTACTCCGAGCCATTGGAGCTACTAACCGAACACAAGCTGTTATTATCGCTCAAAAAAGGGGACTGATTTAGTTATAAATACAAGCAATCAATACCGGCTTCTTTAAACATCTGTTCTGAATAAACAAGTTTATCCCGCCATGTTCCTGTCGGGGTATTGGTATCAATTTCTACTTTATGAGTTACCACCATTTTTATTCCGGATTGAATAATTGCTCTGGCACAATCAGGGCAAGGCATGGCAGTAACATAAATAACACACCCTTTTAACGAAGCTCCGATAAGACAAGCATTATAAACCGCATTACGCTCGGCATGCTCAAAAAAGTCATATTTTGTAGGCCTTTCCATACGTTCGGGAATGTCATCATCCACACCTCTGACTACCCCGTTATAACCGGTGGAGCGGATTTCTCTATCCGGTCCGACCACCACGGCTCCGACTTTTGTTGATGAATCCTTAGACCACGTAGCAACTAATTTTGCCACTTCCATAAAGCGCTTGTGCCATTTTTCTGAAAACATAATGTCCTCCTTTGTATTTATTATAGGATAACTGATTATTGCAAACATACAACTATTTTTTATTTTAGGCACAAATTAACGCAAAGCTCTTGACATTGAGAACAAAATGTCTCACTTTATTGCCAGTACTTTTATATATTAAGGAGAAAAAAATGAGTGCGATTATTGATATTCACGCTAGAGAAGTATTAGATTCTCGTGGCACCCCTACTGTTGAAGCAGAAGTTGTATTGCAAAGCGGTGCATTTGGCCGCGCTGCTGTTCCTTCCGGTGCTTCTACCGGTGCTCATGAAGCTGTTGAATTACGTG
This sequence comes from Alphaproteobacteria bacterium, assembly GCA_017457005.1. GTDB lineage: Bacteria > Pseudomonadota > Alphaproteobacteria > RF32 > CAG-239 > CAZU01. Next base: position 1,820 of record JAFTII010000024.1, read on the forward strand.
ATGGTGACAAAAAACGTTACGGCGGTAAAGGTGTATTGAAAGCCGTAGAAAATGTTAATGACAAAATTTATGATGCGTTAGCAGGCTTAGAAGCAGAAGATCAAATTGATATTGATCGCACTATGATTGAGTTGGATGGTACAGAAAACAAAGGCAAGTTAGGCGCCAATGCAATTTTGGCAGTATCTATGGCTGTAGCAAAAGCTCAAGCAGAAGAAGCAGGTCTTCCGTTGTATCGTTATTTGGGCGGCACAATGGCTCGTACTTTGCCGGTTCCGATGATGAACATCGTTAATGGCGGTAAGCATGCTGATAACCCGATTGATATTCAAGAATTTATGATTATGCCTGTTTCTGCCGATTCTATCAAAGAAGCAATCCGCATGGGTGCAGAAATCTTCCAAACTTTGAAGAAAAACTTGAAAGCAGCCGGTCATAACACCAATGTTGGCGATGAAGGCGGTTTCGCTCCTAACTTGAAGTCTGCTGATGAAGCTTTAACTTTCATTGTTAATTCTATTTCCGATGCCGGTTACAAACCTGGGGAAGATGTTGTTTTGGCAATTGATGCGGCTTCTACCGAATTTTACAAAAACGGTAAATATGAGATGGAAGGCGAGGGTAAATCATACACCAGTGAACAAATGGTTCAGTTCTATAAAGAAATGTGCGATAAATTCCCGATTTTCTCAATTGAAGACGGTATGGCTGAAGATGACTGGGAAGGCTGGAAAATGCTTACCGATGCTATCGGCGATAAAGTTCAATTGGTTGGCGATGACTTATTTGTAACCAATCCGAAACGTTTAGCTATGGGTATTGAAAAAGGCGTTGCTAACTCTATTTTGGTTAAAGTTAACCAAATCGGTACTTTGACTGAAACCATGAAAGCTGTTGATTTGGCACAACGCAACAAATATTCTGCTGTATTGTCTCACCGTTCCGGAGAGACCGAAGACACCACAATTGCAGATATTGCTGTTGCAACCAATTGTGGTCAGATTAAGACCGGTTCTATGTCTCGTACCGACCGTATGGCAAAATACAACCAACTCATTCGTATTGAGGAAGAATTGGGCGAGATGGCAATTTATGCCGGTAAATCTATCTTGAAAAAATAATTTAGATTTATGTTAAAATAAAAAGGAAGCTACTTGATTAAAGTAGCTTCCTTAATTTTTAGAACAACGGTTCTTCGGATACTCTGTCCCAAACATAGTTCGGAACAACTTTTTCGTTTCCGATATACTCAGTAAGAGATACACCAAGCAGATTCATTTCATACTCGGTAATTCCTCCTTCAAGGACCAAAGCCCCACGGATACCTGCACGCTGCGCACCCTTGATGTCTGTGCGGAGAGTGTCGCCAATCATGAGAACCTCATCCTTTCTGACATTCGGACAATACCTATCAAGGAGAGCATAGAAAACTTTAGGATCAGGTTTGCCATAATAGATGACTTTACCTCCGAACTCCTCAAAGAGTTTTGCAATGCTACCCTGACGGATGACAAAGCGTCCTCCTTCATTTGCAGTACGATCCGGATTGGCACATACCATTGGCTTGCCGGATTCTACCAGAGCCTTGACCTGAACGACGAAATCGTCAATTTCCGTACTGTCATAAGGGAACAATTCATCATCAAGAAGCTGTGGTATTCCGCAGTATATAAAATCTGCATCATGCAAGTCTGAGGCGAGTTCATACGGCGATCCCGCAAAAATTGCAGGAATCTTTTCATCCGGCTTTTTGAAGTTTGCGGTTCCGAAGACATAGTATTTCTTACCATTTACCGGTAAGTTTCCTGCCTGAATATCCTCAGAAGCAAATTGTCCTGAAGTCATCATATCCGTGTAATGTACACCTCTGATAACGCCCTTCTTTTCATAGCTTTTGATAGCTCCGGCATTTACGGCAGTAGTATTACTCAGGATATAGACCTGCTTTCCTTCAGCCATCCATTTCTGGAACGTAGCAATTACGGATTTTGAGATTCCATTTCCGAAGTTGAAGACACCATAAGCGTCAACGATAAGTACCTTGAACTGGTTTATGTTTTTGTTCATTTAAATAATCATCACCTTACCTCCTTTCGGATCTCGGTGAGATTTGTTTTAGAAAGCAACAAATCCCTGGGGATATAAATCCTTACATATCTGTTGCTTGGGTTAATAATTTAATATCTATAAGTGTAATGCGATACACATAGCATGTTTTTGACAAACGGTCAAGGTTTTTTTGTCTATTTTGACTTGTTTTTTGCTAATGAAAGATTAAATCTATCAATCTTGTTTGTTAATTTGAGTAAAGTTGATTTTAGAGGTTTATATTTTTTTACCGATGGATGCTTTTGCGGTGCAACATCGTGTAAGTTTTGCTGTTTCTGAATATAGTTATTAAGTGCTGTTATCATTTCAACAGATTTTTGCTCTATATTTTTATCTTCCGAGACTGCAATTATGGATAAATCAGATGAGTTGCAGTCAAGTGCAGAACACCATTGTTTAAGGGTAACTAAATTATCTCCGAATAATACGGGGTCAGCTACTAAAGTTTCGGTTTGGGAGCTATCTTTATAAATTGGAACTTCAATCGCACAAGCTAAATGGAAATCCCACCATACTTTATTAAAATCATCATTATTTTCCGAAGCCAAAAAAGCAGATACACCATTTTTTTCTCTGTTTGAAGAACAGGTATAAATTTTTTTATTTTGGTAACCGCTGTTTTGAGCAGATAATGCAAGCAAGTGCGCAAAATATGTACAAGCATTATTTTCATAAGCATAGCATTGGTTGGGGAATTGTTTAAGCCAACCTTTATATTCATTATTATACCGCTTTATTTTTTCAAAATCTAATTCCATCTGTAATCCTTCTATCATATTATAGCACACTAAAGATAGAAAATAAATGTAAAAAAAGTCCCTGATTTTTGATTATCAGGGACTTTATATTTTTTATGCTGACATACACTTAGGTGTCGCAATTTTTCGGTTTGTTTTTTTACTTTTTTGTTCAGGACCGCAAGGAGATGTATTCCAAATATTTTTGGCATATTCCATGACTGCTCTGTCAGAAGTAAATTTACCGATTCTTGCAACATTAAGAATAGCTTTTTGTGTCCATATATCTTTATTGAGAAAGTCTTTCTCAACTTCTTCCATCTTATCGTCAAAAGCTTCTAAGTCGGCCAAAACAAAGTAATAATCACGATTAACCAATTCTTCAAAAATCGGTTTAAATAACAATACATAGTCTTTTTCACAAAACATACTTGAATTAACCGCATTTAAAATTCTTTTAATGTAGTTATTTTTCTCATATATTTCACGAGGATTATAATTATTACGTTTTGCTTGAACTTCGTTTTCGGTCAAACCGAAAAGATAGAAGTTTTCATCTCCGACTTCTTCTCTAATTTCAATGTTTGCTCCGTCAAGCGTACCGATAGTCAATGCTCCGTTAAGAGCAAATTTCATATTTCCGGTTCCGCTGGCCTCAAATCCGGCAGTAGAAGATTGTACACTCAAATCAGCTGCTGGGATAAGAACTTCGGCTAAAGATACTTTGTAATCAGGAATAAATACTACTTTAAGCATATCGCTGACTCGCGGATCATTATTAACCACATCTGCAACGTTATTAATCAATTTAATGATTAATTTTGCAAAATTGTATGATGGAGCGGCTTTCCCTGCAAAAATATAGGTTTTGGGACAAGCCGGACGAACATTATCTTTTATGATGTCCAAATAGTCGCCGATTACTTGCAAAATAGTCATAAGCTGACGTTTATATTCATGTATGCGTTTAGCGTGTACAATAAACATGCTGTTGGATTTAATCATGATTCCGGTTGATTTGAAAATTCTTTCAGCCAGACGTTGTTTATTGGCAAGTTTAACATCTTGAAAAGCCTTAATGAATTTTTTATCATCAACAAAATCTTCTAATTGGCGTAAGTCATTTAATTCTGTAATCCAACTGTCGCCGATTCTTGAGCTGATTAAATCTGATAGCGCCGTATTTGCATGAAGCAACCATCTGCGCGGGGTAATACCGTTAGTAACATTAGAAAACTTTTCTGGCCATAACTCATAAAATTCCGGAACCAGTTTGGTTTTAATCAAATCAGAGTGAATTTGGGCTACTCCGTTAACGGAGAATGAGCCGACAATGGAGAGGTTGGCCATACGAATAATTTGGTTATCTCCTTCACCGAATACAATTGCAACCTTATCTAATTTTGCACGGTCATCACCGAATTTAGAACGTGCAAACTCCATAAAGCGACGGTTAATTTCATAAATGATTTGCAAATGGCGTGGCAACATTCTTCCGATGATTCTTGCCGGCCAAGTTTCTAATGCTTCAGGTAATAAAGTATGGTTGGTATAGGCAAATACTTTAGATGTAATTTCCCAAGCTTCATCCCATTCTTGTCCGTAAACATCAACCAATAACCGCATCATTTCGGCAATTGCAATGGCAGGGTGGGTGTCATTGAGCTGAATTACAACTTTATCCGGTAATTTACTGAAATCTTCGCTCTTTTCCAAGAAACGACGTAAGATATCCTGAATTGCGCAAGAAGCAAAAAAGTATTGCTGTTTTAAACGTAATTCTTTTCCAGCTTCTAAGGCATCTGACGGATACAGCACTTTAGAAATTGTTTCGGTCTCAATTTTTTCTTTCATTGCTTCAATATAACCACCTTCGTTAAAGATGTTTATATCCAGCTCATCATCAGTTTTAGCGGAGAATAATCGTAGATAATTAACTGATTTTCCGCTATATCCGACGATAGGAAAATCAAACGGAACACCATAAAGAGTTTTCGTGTTCATCCATACAAAGCTTTTTTGACCGTTTGGATTATCAAGGACCTCAACATCACCATAAATCGGTATTTTTACAACTCTGTCATGGCGAGCAAACTGCCACGGCGAATTTTCAGCTAACCAGCTGTCAGCTTGTTCAATCTGATATCCGTTTTCAAATTTTTGTTTAAATAATCCGAACTTATAATCTATTCCGTACCCAAATCCGGCTAATCCTAAAGAAGCCATTGAATCCAAATAGCAGGCAGCAAGTCTTCCCAAGCCGCCGTTACCCAAAGCCGGATCATACTCTGCATCAAAAATTTCTTCTAAAGAAAAATTAGGAAGTCCGTCAATTTTAATATCTTTAATAATATCAAATAATCCAAGGTTATGAAGATTATTTTCTAAAGATCGTCCGATAAGGTATTCTATAGAAAGATAATATACTCTTTTCGCATTGCATTGGTTATATCTGGCAATTGTTTCATACATTTTATCCATGGCAAATTCTCTGACAGCCAATGAAATTGCTTCAAGAGCTTCATCTTTGGTTATCTCACAAGTTCTTTTGCCGATAAAATATTTGATGTAATGCTCAATAGATAACTTGAGTCTGGCACGATCAATTTCATTAATAATTGTAGAACCCTTATTCACTTTATTGTACTCCTGTTGAATAAAATACGGACTTATCCCAAGCCTAAATGAAATTGTTTGAAATATGGTTAATAATATTATTGTTTTTTTATTTATCATAAACAAAAAGGTTATATTTTTTTAAGAATTCATCTTGTAAAATAATTTCCAAATATTTATAATTCCACCTGACTTTTAGAATAATTTAGAGGTATATTTTATGAAAAATAAATTTTTTGTCGGAGTTGCCACAATAGCTCTTATAAGCTCAACTTCCGCTTATGGCCAAAATATATTTGAGGCTCTTGGGGAGACCTATAATACTAACCCGACTTTGCAGGCAGAACGTGCATATTTACGTAGTGTAGATGAAAATGTTGCAATTGCCAAATCTGGTTACCGTCCTAATATTTCCTTAAACGGATCTTATAGGGATAATAGTTCCGATAATGATGTCAACGGAGATTCGGATGTTACATCGGAGAGTATGTCTGCAAAATTATCGCAACCGTTGTTTAATGGTTTTTCTACCGTGAACTCGGTTAAGTCAGCGGAGCAGATCGTTCGTGCCGGACAAAATAACTTATATAATGTTGAACAAAGAGTTTTCTTGGAAGCTTCTACGGCATATTTAGATGTAGTCAGAGATACTGCTATTGTTGAATTGCAAAAGAATAATGAAGAATTGCTCAAAAAACGTTTAGACGAAACCCAACAACGTTTTAATGTCGGCGAGGTAACCAGAACAGATGTTTCTCAAGCTAAAGCTCGTTACTCACAAGCAAAATCAGATCGTATTGCTTCAGAAGGTAATTTGGAAGCATCTAAGGCTGTTTATATTAAGGTTATCGGTTCAGTACCGCAAAATTTGGAAGACCCTGTCGCTATTCGTGACTTTTTACCGTCAAGTTATGATGAGGCCTTAAATATTGCGCTAAAAAATAATTATTCTATACGTCAGGCCAAGCATTTATTTAATTCTAAGGGTTACGAAGTTTATGCTAATATTGGCGAACTTTTACCGCAATTAAGCTTTGATGCGGTTGCAGCAAAAGTAAAAACGGAAAATGATAATAAGATGATTGGTGACAGCACAACCGATAGTGTTGAGTGGGGGTTAAACTTATCTGTTCCGTTATATAATTCCGGAGCAAGTCGCGCCCGTATTCGTCAAAGCAAACATCAAAAATGGCAAGCTCAGGAAGTCGTATTGGAGACCGAGCGTCAAGTCAAAGCAACAGTATCCAGTGCTTGGGAATATATGAAATCTAATGAAACTAAAATTTCTGCGATTAAGGATCAAGTGAATGCCAACAAAATAGCTTTAGACGGTGTTCAAAAAGAAGAGGCTTTAGGTAATAGAACAATTTTAGATGTTTTAGATGCTTATCAGGAGCTGTTAAACTCCAATGTTAATGAAGTAACCGCGCGTAGAGATTATTATGTTTCTGCAATGCAACTGCTATTGTCTATGGGAAAATTAACGGCCAAAGACCTTAATTTGGGTGTTGATTTGTATAATGCCAAGGAATTTTATAAGGAAACCAAAGATAAATGGCTGGCTTTAGAGTAATTTTATAAAAGATACTTGCAAGGATGTTATTTTTGTGTAAAATGACACTAATGGTTAATAAATAGGAATGTAAAAATGGCAGAAGACATCAATCAAGATATGGAAATGGAAGATATACTGTCTTCAATTAAAAATATTTTAGAAGAAGATCAAGCACTTTCATCTGCTTCAGAAAAGCAATCAGATGAAGTTCAGGATCTTGCAGATGATGCCCCCTCTATGGGAACAACTGCTCCGGAAGATGATGTTTTGGAATTATCTCCGGATATGCGTGTGGACGATAAAGTTGCAGAAATAAATCTTGACGCTGAACTGGATGAAATAGATGTTTCTTCTGACATTCCGACAGATGATGCAGAAGCTAAAGTTACCCTTGGTACAGAAGATTTTGATTCTGATCCTTTTTATGAAGAAAGTGAGGATTTAGAAAAAAATACGGATGTAATCATGGAAAATGATATTAGTCCGTTAGCGGAAACTGAAACTGTATCAGATACGCTACCCGAAACTATCTCGGAACCCGAAGTTGTATCTGAACCGTTACCTGAAATTGTACCGGAACCGTTGTCTGTACCGGTCGCTGAACCTACAGCTCCGATAGAAACTGTGCCGGTGCCGGAAGCAAAAAAAGAACCAGAAAATAGTGCAACCGCGGTAGAAGCAAGTGCAGATAGCGCATTAGATGTATCAGCCAGCATAATAAGTAATTTTGCCAAACTTTTTTCTCGTGAAGAAGAACCTAAAAAAGAAGAAACCCCAATAACGAACAAACAAGAACCGATACATTTTATCGGTGACGGCAGCAAAACTATAGAAGATGTTGTTGCATCAGTCATCAGGCAAATTATCGGTGTTGAGGTTGCAGAACATTGGAAAGAAGGCTTGGACTATAATAATTTAGCTCATCAAGAAATTGCTAAGCAAACGAAGGAATGGTTAGACATTAACTTACCCTCTGTTGTTGAAAAAATTGTTAAACAAGAAATTGAACGAGTGATGGCAAAGGTCGGCAATAATCAATAATTTATTGAGCTGACCTCCGTTATTTATGCCCCCGAGGAAGACCTTGAGGGCTTTTTGTGTCAAGAGGTTTAATATAATAAATGGAAAAAACAATGTTAGAAAAAAATTATAATCCTAAAGATTTTGAAGAAAAAATATATAGCGATTGGGAACAAAGCGGAGATTTTATTCCTGATATGAGCAAAAATTCGGAAGCATACTCTGTAGTAATTCCGCCACCGAATGTTACCGGAGTTTTGCACATGGGACATGCATTGGATGATACTTTGCAAGATATTTTAATTCGCTATAACCGAATGCTTGGCAAAAAGGTATTGTGGCAGCCGGGAACAGATCACGCCGGTATTGCAACACAAATGGTAGTTGAGCGTAATTTGGCTAAAGAAGGCATTTCTCGCCACGATTTAGGCAGAGATAAGTTTATAGAAACCGTTTGGAAATGGAGAGAACAATCCGGAGGCACAATTTGTAAACAACTACGCCGTTTGGGGGCTTCTTGTGATTGGAGCAGAGAGCGGTTTACTATGGATGAAGGCTTATCTCGCGCTGTTCGCAAGATATTTGTAAGCCTCTACAAAGATGGTTTGATTTATAAAGCCAAAAAATTGGTTAATTGGGATTCTAAATTCATGACGGCAGTTTCTGATTTGGAAGTTGTCCAAAAAGAAACTTTAGGAAAAATGTATTACTACAAATATCCTATAGAGGGCAGTACAAATGAATTTGTGCATATAGCAACTACCAGACCAGAGACCATGTTTGGAGATACTGCCGTTGCAATCAGTAAAGACAATGAAAAACTAAAACATCTAATCGGCAAAAATGCCGTTTTACCGATTATTAATCGTCCTATTCCTATTATTGCAGATGATCATGCAGATCCTGAGAAAGGTACCGGAGCGGTAAAAATTACCCCGGCCCATGATTTTAATGATTTTGAAGTCGGCAAACGGCATAACTTACCGCTTATAAATATCTTAAACGAAGATGCAACATTAAACGAAAACACACCATTCGCCGGAGTGGATACTCAAACTGCGCGCAAAATGACAATAGCCAAACTTGAAGAGTTAGGCTTAATGGAAAAAATAGAAGACCACCCGATGGTTATTCCGTATGGAGATCGTTCGGGTGTTGTAATTGAACCTTTAATGACCGATCAATGGTTTGTAGATGCACCGGTTTTGGCTAAGGAAGCTATCCGCGTTGTTGAAGACGGAGAAATGGAGTTCGTTCCCAAATCGTATGAAAAAACTTATTTTGAATGGATGCGCAATATCCAACCTTGGTGTATTTCTCGTCAATTATGGTGGGGACACCAAATGCCGATATGGTACGGACCGGATGGTAAGATATTTTGCGAAGAAAATGAAACAGAAGCTCAAGCCGAAGCCGATAAACATTATGGCCAAAAAGTTGAACTGACACGAGAAACTGATGTTTTGGATACTTGGTTTTCTTCCGGTTTATGGGCTTTTTCAACTTTAGGTTGGCCGGATAATACCGAACATTTACAAACATTTTATCCGACTTCTGTTTTGGTAACCGGATTTGACATTATTTTCTTCTGGGTTGCCAGAATGATGATGATGAGTATGTATATGATGAAGAAAGTTCCTTTCCGTAAAGCATATATTCACGGCCTTGTTCGGGATGAAAAAGGGCAAAAAATGTCAAAATCTAAAGGTAATACCGTAGATCCGATGGAAACGATTGAGAAATATGGTGCAGATGCCTTACGTTTCTTTATGGCAGCAATGGAAACACAAGGACGTGATGTAAATATGAGTGAAGCTCGTATTGCCGGATACCGTAATTTTGCTACCAAATTGTGGAATGCTGCACGTTTCGGCGAAATGAACAATTGTACATTACATCCTGAATTTAACCCACAAGATATAAAGTTATCCGTAAATAAATGGATTATGGCAAAAGCAGATATTGCGACAAAAGAAGTTACCGATAATCTTAATTCATATCGTTTTTCGGATGCCGCCAATGCTGTTTACCAATTTATTTGGGGAACATTTTGTGATTGGTATATAGAACTGATTAAACCGGTACTTTATGGTGCAGATGAAGAGGCTAAGGCTGAAACCCGAGCAACTTTTGCATGGGTACTTGATAGAATATTGGTTATTTTACATCCCTTTATGCCGTTTATCACTACTGAATTATGGAACAATACCGCAAAACGAGATATTAAGCTTATTCATTTTGCATGGCCGCAAGTTAAAGAAGTTGATATTCAGGTAATGTCAGATATAGATTGGGCGATTGATCTTATTTCTGTAATAAGGTCTTTGCGCGCGGAAATGAATCTTCCGGCTGGTGCTAGATTAAATGTTTTCTTAAAAGATGTAAATTTACAATCACAACAAAATCTAAAAGAGTTTAAGACCATTGTCTGCTCGCTTGCCCGGCTTGATAATTTAGATATATTGCAAGGAGAAATTACTTCGGATATGGTACAAAGCGTATTTAGAGAAACATCTGTTTTGCTTCCGTTAAAAGGTGTGGTTGACTTTGCTGCTGAACGTGAACGTCTGAATAAAGAACTTGAAAGCTTGAATAAGAACTTAGAAGGTTATGCTCGTAAGTTAGATAATCCAAGTTTTGTAGAACGCGCTCCGCAAGCCGTTGTTGAAGAAGAAAAACGTCGCCAAGCAGAAGCTTTGGAAAATAAATCTAAAGTTGAATCAGCACTTGCGCGAATAGCAAATTTATAAAATCAAAAGGCGGTTTCAAAACCGCCTTAATTTTTAGTCCAAATAATTAAGCAAAGACATGTTTAGAGCATTTTGTAAAACAGAATAAGATGCTTCTAGGTTGGTTTGTGCCAAAATTGCTTTAGCAGCAGCTTCTGTTTTATCAACATTCTTTAATGAATCAATGCTTGATTGCAAGTTATTTTTGACCAGAGTAAGATTTTCGTTCACATTGTTAAGCAATACATAGTTTGCACTAAGCTTTGCCGTAATGGAATAAATACTGGAGTTAATTCCGGATTTAGACGGTTCACTGCTGTCATCAATACCGCTTTGCATCAAATTGATGGCCTGATTAATGATATTCTGTGCTTTGTTTACATCTATTAATCCGTTAGCTTCTGCAGGATTAGTTGTATCTACAACATTACCTTGAGCAATTAAACCTAATGCTCTGATAATTTTTTCAAATCCGCTATCATTGGCAGTAATATCTAAGGTAATTGATTGATTTTCAGATACCCGTCGTTCCAAATTAAGGTCACCGCCGGTATAATATGTCATTGTAGTCATATCCCAAGCAGCAGAAGCCGGTATATAAGTACTGTCTGCATTGAAATATCCCGGATCGGCAGTAACAATCAGTGTGCCGTCAGCATCAATCCCTGAAACCTGCACTCTGGGAGCAACATTATTTCCCATATTATTTAATTCAATAACGGTTCCCACCGGATAAGACTTACTTATTGTAATACCCGTAGGGTCGTCTATTGCCTGTTCATCAACAATATTATGTCCGTCCATACTTTCAAAAGTGATGGTCTTTCCATCGGCAGATACGGATTTTACCACATAAGAGTTATTATTATTGGCAGTACCGCTCAAAACTAAAGTATCACCGGCACGAACCGTACTAAACGCACCATACTCTGTAGCATTAAGAGTGTTTTTATCCGCATTAAAAGTTAATTTACCTGTAGTTGCCGGATTTGCGTTTACCGCAGTTTCCATAAAACCACCTGCAATATCAGGAGTTATTTTAAATTGATTCCCTCCGATTTTATCAATCGTGATTCCTCCGGTATTTTTAGCGGTAATAATTTTATTACATAAATTAGCTGCGCTATTATTTGGAAATTTGATATTGATTCCATCATAATATTCCTGAAATTCAGCTAAATTACTAAATGGAAAATTTATTGGAGAGCTGGTTGCATCACCGCCACCGAACAAGAATTTTCCGTTAGCGGATACATTAAGAGCATCGGCAAGCATTTGCATTGAAGTAAATGCAAAATTTTGCAATTCCGTAAGGTTATGTGCTTGATCTTGATTCATTGTGCGAGGAGTACCGGTTTCTACTCCGTTAGCATTTAAAACGGAAGAAGCACCGTTAATTGTATAATAAGGAAATTTGAAAGTTGCACCTTCAAAATCAAATCCCGGATAATTTCCGTTCGGATCAATCTTATCTTTCAAAGCTTGCATAACCTTTTCGGCATATCCCTCATTTCCTGAATCGGCAGCAATACCTGATAGGTCAATATTTGTTCCGCTACCGTCATCTGCAGAAAAAGTATATTGAATACCGTTAACGGTAATTGTTTTTCCGATATAGGTTGCTTCATTATTATCGGTAAAAGTTATTTCTCCACCGGTATAATCAGGAGTAAGAGCAGTCGCATCGGAACCGCTAAAATTATTAAGCATATTTTGGAAGTCAATGGCAGTATCACTTATTGCATCCATAGCCGTACTCATAGTACTTATTTCTGTATCCAAAAACTTATTATTTTCCAAAAAATTATTGGTCACATTATATGATGCTTCTAGGTTTACAATGCTATAAGCAGACATTCCGTATCCGGAATAGGTCGGAGCTTTCAATCCCGTAACACTTTGATAGTTATAAAGTTCAAAGGTTTGCTTATTTTTAATAGTTTGTCTAAGCAAACTCATATTTGTAGAATAAGTAGGAACTCTGGTCATTTTTTAATCCTCCTATACAATATTCAACAACATATCCAAAATTTCTTTGGATGCAGTAAAAGCTTGAGCGCAAGCCGCATAACTTTGCTGAAAGATAATCATTTGCCCTAATTCTTCATCTAAATCCACACCGCTTATTTGAGCTTCTTTAGTGGATATAGATTGGGTCAGTTCTTGCTGATAATCTAAAGAGTTTAGTGCATTGCTGGCTTGTGAAGCGATATTGCCTACAAACGTAGAAGCATAACTTGCTAAAGTTGTTTGTGTCTGAGCGATGGTTCCTGATTGTTTAAAGCTTTGTGATTCTGCAAAAATTTCTCCCATATTATTGGCAATGGAGTTTGCAGCCGGACTTAATACGTATCTGCCTGTAGAAGCATTAAATTCCGGAGCTCCGCCGGCAATTAGACCTGGATCAGTCGTAATATCATCTCTGACAGCTATTGTTTGAGCTGTTCCGGTATTAGAAGGAGCCATTCCCAATCGTCCATATAAATTGTTTCCTTGAGTTTCGCTTATTTCCAATTGTTCGCCGTTCATATTTTCAATTCTGAATACATATCCGCTTCCGTTAGGAACTAAAGAGGCTCTGATTGATTGCCCTAAGATCGGATCGCTATTAATATTTTTTACAATTTGGCTCAAGCTATCATTAGGATTAATTGTAATAGAAGCATAATTAAATCCATGTACTTCATCAGAAAAAGTCCATGTAACGGGAGCATTGACTCCTAAGTTTGCGTTTAGACTTACCACATTTGAGTCATAAATATAATTTATATTATCATCAACAAATATATCATTCAGTCCGAAAAAGCTTGAGAAACCTTCATATTTTTGTCCGAATACGCCATTGTTTCCGGCATCAAAAGAAATTACGGCATCTTGTTGCTCTGCTCCCGGAGTTGATGAAACCGTATCAAAGATAGATAGTCCGTAATTGCTGTCTCCGGTAGATATAACCAATTGTCCGGCATTATTAAAATATACTTCGGCTTGGGGTAAATCAGGACCATTTGTAGAGCGTAACCAGTCTTGAATTGTCTGAGCCATATCTTGAACAGAACCTTGTGTAAAGCCTAACTCTCCTTTAAGAGTGGTAGTTGCATATTGTTCTCCATCTGCACCGACAATCATCAGGCGTACATCACCTTTTTCAATTTTAATGCTTTGCGGGTAAGTATCATTAGTATCTTGAATAAATACTTTTGTTCCCGTTAATGTATCCGGTGTGTTCGGATAAGCCGTTCCGCGATTATGGACTTGATTAATTGTAGTTTTTAAGGTTCCGGACAATTCATCAAGTTGGCTTTGCAAAGATGGCAATATAACATCACGAATTTCAATTAGTCCTTTAATCTCGCCATCTTTAATAAATCCGGTTATATCTTGATTATCTACATAAATTCCGCCAATTCCACCACCTGCATAAGTAATTGTAGAACTGGTTTTAGCAACGGAAGCGTGAGATAATTTGTGCGGATCTCCATCCAACAAAGTAATTCCGCTGGTGGTTTGTATAACAATTGCTCCGTTATCTCTTTTGAAATATGATATATCAACCAAACCGGAAAGCTCCCGAAGAGCGATATCACGCTGATCTTGCAAATCGGCAACCCCGTCATAGTTTAATAGTTCATATTTTACCAATTCCTCATTAAGATAATCAATGGTATCCAATAATTTATTAATTTTTTCAACATCTTCACCAATTTGCAAATCTGCATCACCGCGTAAATTTTGTATTTCTGAGGAAATAGAATTAAGACGGGCAGTTAAAGTATTTGCTTGGTTAAGTAAGTTATATCTGTTCGCTGATGATGTAACATCATTTGCTAAAGATTCAAAAGCAGTCTGAAGATTGGAAACATTAGTTGCAATAGAGTTGTTTCCTTGCGGTGTTCCGAGAGTAACTTCTATTTTGCTCAAATAATCATTTTGTGCAGAGTAATTGTTAGTCAGCGCATTTGAAGATAAATAACTTCTCAACAATCCTTCATCAACTTGACGAGTGATATTGCTGACTTCTACCCCCATACTATAACCGGCACGAATTACATTTTGTTGCTGGGCAGTTTTACGAGAATATCCTTCTGTGTCCACATTAGCAACATTTCGGCTTATTATATCAAGCTGATTTTGAGCAGCTTTCATACCTGATAATGAAGTCGTAAGACTAGGAATCATTGCCATAATACACCTCCTACAAAGTTCTGTTTATGGCCAGCGCATTCTTGTTGTTATCCAGCGGAGAGTAATTTCCGTGCGCGCCATAAGAAGTTGCGTTACTTTTATTGGTAACCTTGGCAATATTAATGATTGTATTCATCACATTTTTGCTGGTTTCCATTCTGGTTTTGAGCAATAGCTCATTATCTTTTAATAGTTCATCCAAATCATGAGAAGCTTCTTTAAGTTCTTTTTTGAGTTCCATACCTGCCATTTGCAGCGTATCTTGATTTTTAATAAAGAATGCACTTAAAGATCTATATGCGGAAACGGCCTTGATTTTTTGTTCATAAAGTTTACCGACTGTTTCGGTATCATATTTTTCCAAAGCTTCATTTTCTAATTCTAAAATCTCGGCAAACCCGTCAATTACATCAAGTAAGTCGGCGACTTTATCATTAATTTCTTTCACAGATAAATTTTCCATAACGCACCTCCTTATCCTAAAAGATTTGCAGAGTTTTGTTCTTGCAACTCTAATACTGAGCGCATAACCCAATCTTTTACGCCGACACAGCCAACTTTTGCCATCTCTTTGCCATATTCATCTAAAAGCATAGAACGATAAATTTTCTCGGCATTACCACCGCCAAACATTCCGTTTGTAGATACCCCTTCAAACATACTTTCCATCATTCTTGTTAAGAAGAAGGCTTCAAAATCTTCGGCAGATTTTTCTGCTTGAAGCATATTTTTGCTAACTCCGGGAGTTCTATCTGCGGAGAGCATAGCTGTTTCAAATAAAATTGTGTTTGCGGTCATATCAGTCATTATATTACCTCAATTTCAGCTTGTAACGCACCGCTGGCTTTAATTGCCTGCAAAATGCTGATTAAATCTCGCGGAGTAACACCTAAAGAGTTAAGTCCGTCAACTAATTCTTGAAGATTGATACCTGTATCTAATACGGTAAGCTTTGCCTCTGTATCTTCATCAATTTCAACAACAGATTCATTGGTTACGATTGTTTCACCGTTACTGAAAGGAAGCGGTTGAGAAACCATCGGGACATCTGTGATTTTAATCGTGAGATTTCCTTGCGCAATTGCTAAACGATTAATTTTAACTTCCTTACCGATAACCACAATTCCTGAACCTTCATCAATAACAACTTTTGCCAATTGGTCGGGTTGGATTTGTAATTGCTCAACTTTAGTCATCAGATCAACAATTTTGCCTTTATAAGAAGCCGGAACTTTCAATACCACGGTAGCAGAATCAATTGCTTTAGCTGCCGGTGTTCCGAGCATGGCATTGATTGCATCAGAAACTCTGCGCGCGGTAGTAAAATCAGGATTACGCAAAGCGATATTTATATTGCTTAAGCTTTCTAATTTAAATGGTATTTCATTTTCAATAATAGCACCGCTGGGAATACGTCCGGAAGTAGGAACTCCCTTAGTAACTGATTGTGTAGCTCCGCTGGCGCTAATTCCTCCTACGGCAATTTGCCCTTGAGCAACGGCATATACCGTACCATCTGCACCGGAAAGCGGAGTAACCAATAGTGTTCCGCCCTGTAAATTTTTTGCATCGCCTAAAGCGCTAACCATAACATCAATCTTACTTCCCTGACGAGCAAACGGAGGCAAATTTGCCGTAACCATAACAGCTGCCACATTTTTAGATTTAATTTGTCCTCCGCGAGCATTAATTCCGATGTTATCTAACATTGAAATTAAGCTTTCTCTGGTAAAATCAACGGATTTTATATTATCACCGGTACCGTTTAATCCCACAACCAATCCATATCCTATGAGTTGGTTATCTCTGATTCCTTCAAAGTCGGCAATATCTTTAATTCTGGACACTGCATAAGCCTTTGAGCTAATGCATAAGATAGCCAAGGAGATAAGCGCCAAAGTGGCTGATTTTATGGTTTTTGCACAATTCATAAGTTTAAAACCTCAAAAATTTACAAGTTAACTTATGAGAATATATGCAAATACTGTGCCAATATTTGAGCTAGTCTATATTTTTAATAACTTCATCATGATCGCTGAAAGGCAAAACTTTACCTTTCACATACTGTCCTGTTTCATGACCTTTTCCGGCTAATATTAGAATATCTCCGCTTTCTAATTCTGAAATTGCTGTTTTAATTGCCGTTGCTCTGTCTGCTATATTTTTTCCTTTGGGGCATTCTGCTAGGATTTGTTCTCTGATTGGAGCCGGATCATCAAATCTTGGGTTATCATCAGTCACATAAACCACATCTGCCAAGTTATTGGCAATTTTACCCATTATCGGTCTTTTTCCGGCATCACGATTTCCGCCGCAACCGAACAAAACTCTTAATTTATTTTTGGTGTGTGGACGTAAAGCTTTTATCACGTTTTCCAGTGCGTCAGGAGTATGTGCATAATCTATGTAGATTGCGGCACCGTTTGGAGTTTGCTTTACTAATTCAAGTCGTCCTTTTGCTCCGCGAATTGTTGTAACCTGTTTTATTACTTCATCGTGATTGTGCGTCAGTTCTGCCGCCATTCCCAATGCGCATAATATATTCATTGCTTGAAATTCTCCGGCCAACGGAATATCTATAGTCATTTCTTTTCCATAATATATTATATTCAAACGTTGTCCGTCAGTAAGAGGGGTTGCTTTAAGCAGCTTTAATTCTTTACCGTTATGTCCGTAAGTTATAACTTTCTTTCCCTTACAAGCATTCAAAATAGTTTCAAATTCTTCTATATCCGCATTAAGTACTGCTACGCCGTCATCCGATAAATTTTCTTTAAATAATATTAGTTTTGCGTCCAGATAATTATCCATAGTCAAATGATAATCCAAATGATCTCTGGTCAGATTAGTAAATCCTGCAACATTAACCTTGACCCCTCCTAAGCGATACTGACATAAGCCATGACTGGAGGCTTCAATTGCCAAATAATCATATCCTTCATCATAAAGATTTTTAAGATCTTTTTGCAATACATTGCAAACCGGAGTAGTATTAGGCGAGGGGATAGGGGGATTGTTACCCTTAATCATTCCCAATGTACCGTTACTGGCTGCTTTTTTCCCCATTGCGGTAAGGATTTGTCGGATAAAATCTGCGATAGATGTTTTGCCGTTTGTACCGGTAATTGCCGCAGTATGGGCAGGCTGCGCTCCAAAAAATTTTGCGCATGCGATCGCAAAGTCTTTAGCCGGATTAGGAGATCTTATAACAATAATGTTTTGCGGAATTTCTATTTTACAATTTTCATTTACCATAATTGCCGTTGCTCCCTTTGCTATTGCATCGGCAATAAACTTATCATCATTTAATGAAGCAAACAAAAAATTCGGTTTGATTTCTCTGGAATCAGCACTCAAACCGCTAATTTCAACAGCACAGTCACAGTTGGTAAATTTATTCAACAACATTATAAAATCTCCGTTATTATACATTTATATACTTCAACATAGACTGAAACTATAAAAAAGTATTTAATTTTTAACTATTATGAGTTAAGATAAACTCAAAATAAATAAACTTTATAAGGCTCATAAATCATGAAAAAACTTATATTTGCATTCTCAGTGTTGTGGAGCGGTTTAGTTTTTGCGGCTCCGACGGATTTATTTTTATTTTATAATTCTGCCAGTGAGAATTTATCTGAGATTGGCATAAACCAAGATGAATTGTTTGAGGTTTTTGATGATTTATTCGGTCCTGCATCAGATGAATTACCGCAAGAAGTAAAATATTCTGATTTTTATGTTTCTAAATTTCCCGATGGTCGTTATGTGTTTATATTAGACGCTCCGTTTAACTGCGGACAACTGGGGTGTAATTCTAAGTCATATACAAGAGATACAGACGATAAACTCGTAGCATCAGATAGCCTTTTTCCGGTAAAATGTGTAACACACGGCGATGATAAATTAGTTTGTGCCAAAGGTGGCTATAAAGTTGAGAAGCCTAAAAATAACAACCCCAAAAAACGTGGTCCGGTTCACTATCCGGCTCCGGCATTTGATTAGAGATTTTTATGTGGGCAGATAAAAGTAGTTTTTATCATATTTATCCTTTAGGATTTTGCGATTCTCCGCAACAAAATGATTTTACCTCAACGCCTGCATCATGCTTGTTTAAAATTTATGATTGGATACCTCATCTGAAAAAGATGGGAATAAATGCCGTTTATTTTGGTCCTGTTTTTGAATCGGGAACACACGGCTATGATACAAAAGATTATTTTAAGATTGATCGCCGGTTGGGGGATAATCAGGATTTTAAAGCCTTAGTTACAAAGCTACACCAAGCCGGAATTAAAGTTGTTTTAGATGCCGTATTTAATCATGTCGGAAGAGATTTTTTTGCTTTTGAAGACATAAAACATCATAAAGCAACCTCACATTATTGTTCATGGTTTAAATTGAATTTTGGGGCAGATAACCGCTATCATGATGGATTTTGTTATGAAGGGTGGGATGGCTGCGATGATTTGGTAAAACTAAATCTGACTAATCCGGAAGTAAGAGAATATTTGCTTCGGGCAGTGGCATACTGGATAGATGAATTTCAGATTGATGGTCTGCGTATGGATGTTGCGCACTATTTATCTCCAAGTTTTTTGCACGAACTACGTCAAATGTGTTTATCGCGCAAAGCTGATTTTTGGCTTATGGGAGAAATGGTTTTTGGTAATTATAACCGTTTGGTTAATTCTCGGATGCTTAACAGCTGCACTAATTATGAGTTGTATAAGGCTCTGCACTCATCTTGTAACACCGGCAATTTATTTGAACTTGCGCATACCCTAAATCGCCAATTTGGTTCTAATGGGGTTTATTCCGGTCATAACTTATATAATTTTTTAGATAACCACGATGTATCGCGCATTGCTTCCGTAATCAAAAATCCGCAGCAATTAAAACCATTGTATGCCTTATTATATACTCTTCCTGGCATTCCTTCCGTATATTATGGTAGTGAATGGGGCGCAACCGGAGTTAGAGAGCGAAACGACTCGGAAGTAAGATGTAGTTATGCTAATCCGCAATTTAATGATTTAAGTACCCATATTGCATGGTGGTCAAATTATCGCAACCACTCAGAAACACTGGCCTTTGGCAAATATAGGGAAATTGAAGTCCGCAAGGAGATACTTGTTTTTAGCCGTTACACCGAAGAAAAAGAACTGATTTTTGCAGTTAATATTTCCTCTGAATCTCAAGAAATCCAACATAGACAGCAAAAAATAACGGTTGCGCCATATTCCATGGAAATAATAAATTTTTAACAAATATTAAAAAAATCTAAAAAAAGATTATATTTTTCTTGATTTTAAAACATTTTTTGCTATATTAAACAAAAATTATCGGAAATTTACAAAATGTACCAACCCGTTATACAAGGATAAAGGTTATGAAAAAATTTTTAGTTTTAGTATCTGTTTGTTTAGTATCCGCTTGTGCTTGTATGGAAGACAGCACTATTTTGGATGAAAAAGAAGTTGTATATCAAAATGTACAAGTTCGTCCTCAAAATTGCGATTATTTTGATGGCAAAACCTGTTATCGTTATGTTCGCCGTGTTCGTCAACAACCGGTTATCCGTTATCACGAGCCTGTAGTTGCCAAAAAAACTTGCAACCGTTGCAATAAATGTGAAGTAGCTTCTCAGGCACCGGCTGTAAATACATGCGGAGCTACCCAAGTTGCAAATTCTTGTGAAGAAAAAGTTCGTGAAACTCGTGAACCTGTAGAAGTTGTATATAAAAAGACAACATACAAAACAGTTTATGAGCCGCAAACCACTACATCCGTAACTTATGAGCGCGTACCTTATGAATCTTATAAGGAAGAAAAAGAAGTTGAAACAAAAGTTTCTATGGAACCCATTGAGATTGTAGCTCCTGCACAAGCTCCGGCACAAGTAGAAGTCATTACTCCGCTCACAACGGAAGAAGAAATTCTCCTCAATGTCAAATAATTAAATTTTGACAATCCCCAAAACTCCGGTTTCCCCAAACCGGAGTTTTATTACATACTTAGCTGAACCCCCCCTCATTTTAATGGGGATGAATGTTCCCGAGGACGATGTTATAGTGAGATATGGAATTTGTACAAAGTCAACATAGTGTATAAAGGATGAGTTACCATGTGGTATAGGTTTGTAAATATCGTTGTCTTTGAAAAGCCAATCTGCATCACAAATCTGAGCCAAGTTTACTTGGCTCAGCAGAGTATATTTTAAGAAAAATGTATTTTGGTCACGGGGATACTTCGTAAGTAGCGTTGGTTTAGATGAAGAAAAAATTAAACATTATGTAGAGTTTCAAGGGCGATAGGGTTTAGGTCTACGTTGTCTGAAACTATAACGAAAAGGCACCTTTCGGTACCTTTTCCATAGAAGCACCAGTTTCCATGGGATATCTATTGTTTTGAATATTTAAAGCTAAGAGCAACACCCTGTAAATAAAATTATTTTTCGTTAGTTACAAGAGGTCTTACGGGTGATCTTTCTGCCTTAACCCTAACCCATTTTAAAGATTGGGATGCAGATTTGTTATCATCTCCAAGTCCTCTGAGATTTTTAATATGTTCTGCTCTTCCGTTTTCGCTTCCGTTTCCGTTTCCGTTTCCTTCAGTCCCTTCATTGCTACCCATAATTTCTTGACGGAGAGCTGCAACTCTATCCATCGTATTGTTATTAAACTCTCGGACTCGCTCCATTGTTTCTTCATTAAGATTACGGACTTGCTCCATTGTTTCGCTAGTACTCTCCTTATAATCATGTAGCATATCCATCGTATCTTGGCGATAAGCTCTAGCCATATTCATCACATAATCATTGTATTCATGAGCTCTATCCATAACAGATGATAAATCCTGATTTGCTTTTCCTGACAATTCTTGGAGATATTCCATTGCTTCGGAGGTTTTACCTTGTTTTACCAAGTCCTCATAGTGCTTTTTAATTCCTTTTTCATCAATACTTTGAGAAGAATTATTTTTATCAGTGTTATCTTCTTGTCTTTCTTCTCTAGCCTCTTGGCGAGCTTCTTGCCGTTGTTCTCTGGCTTCCCAGCGTTCTTCTTGGCGCTGTTCCCGAGCTTCTTGTCTTTGCTCTTTAGCCTCCCAACGTTCTTCTTGACGTTGTTCTCTGGTTTCTGCACGTTCTTCTTGACGTTGTTCCCGAACTTCTTGTCTTTGCTCTCTGGCTTCTTCTTTTTCTAGGTCTTTCAAATTATACCCATTATGCGATTTTATAGAGCCATCGCGATTATATTCAGTTTCATTACCTTTATAATCTGTTTCTGATTTAACTTGTCCGTTTTTATAATATTCTGTATCTGTATAGCTTTCTCTGACTGCTTCTTGATATTTCATAAAGCTAAGTTCAGCGGAAGACAATGTTTCTCCATTGCTTTGTCTGCTGGCTAAATCATTATATATAATGTCATTAGTTAATACATTACCAGCTTCCATTGATGCCATTCCTTCATTATAGAAATCACTGGATGTTGGTTTTAGATTTCCGTCTTCCAACATTTGTTCTTTAATATGATCCACCATTTGCTGGTTTGCAATAATACCATTACTAGACGATTTAATATTAAAACCTGAGCCTTCATTTGCATCTGATATTTTATACTTTACAGCGCCACCATATAGACTTCTGACATCTTCACCCTGAAGTTCTGATTGCTTCATTCGCTCAACATTATTTTCATGTTCTTGCTTTATTCGCTCAACATTATTTTCATGTTCTTGCTTTATTCGCTCAACATTATTTTCATGTTCTTGCTTTATTCGCTCAACATTATTTTCATGTTCTTGCTTTATTCGCTCAACATTATTTTCACGC